>JAKLJF010000162.1:0-5715 GCA_023151335.1 Thermoanaerobaculia bacterium
CGGAGGAATCCCTGGAATTTTTATGGGATACGGGCGATACGCTTAAACCATTCATCGCCTTTCAGCCCCTCAATTCCTTTTGGGGAAGTTATACAGGGCCCGTAAAAGGCTTGGACCCTTCCGACGACACGGTTCGGCTGGTCGTTAGGGCTTTCGACGATCCGGCCATCGCGAACGTCAGCTATGAGGCGGCTTTCGACTGGTTTAAAATGGAAGAAGGCGGGGTTTCGGACGCCGCTTCGCCGGAAACGGAGGTTCTGTTGAACGTTATGCCCAATCCGTTCCGGCAAACAACGCGGCTGCAATACGAGTTGCCGGAAACCGGCTTCCTGCTTACCGTTACCGACATCGGTGGACGTATCGTTTTACAACAAAAACTGGAAGCGCAAACCGGGCTACTGGAACTGGGGGATACTTTTCTTCCCGGCGTTTATTTTGCCCGTTTATCCAAAAACGAATCGGCTTTTCGCACATTTAAACTGGTAAAAATCCGTTAATCGCCCTCCATTTTCCGATCTTTGCCCAGCCCCGCAACCCGCTCAACCCATTAAACCCGTTAAACCTGTTAAACCTCCTCAACATGCAAATCGGACTTTTCGGCCACGGCAAAATGGGCAAAGCCATCGAACAGATCGCGGCCGCGCGCCACATCGGCATTGCCTGGCGTATCACCCGTGAAAACCGCGCGGACGTCACGCCGGAATTGTTGCGGCAGGCCGACGTGGCGATCGAGTTTACCCGCCCGGAAGCGGCTTATGAAAATGTGATGACCTGCCTGCAGGCCGGCGTTCCGGTGGTGTGCGGCACCACGGGCTGGCTGGAGCAACTGGCCGACGCCGAAGCCTGGTGCATCCAAAACGGGGGCGCCCTGCTGTGGGCATCAAATTTCAGCGTGGGGGTCAACCTGTTTTTTGCCCTCAACCGCTACCTGGCCCGTCTGATGAACCAACATCCGGATTACCAGCCTGCTATTACAGAAATTCACCACGTACACAAACTCGACGCGCCCAGCGGCACCGCCCTCACCCTCACCAAAGACATCCTGGCACAACTCGACCGCAAAACAGGCTGGACCCTCCACCCCACCCCGCCGGGTATGGAAAACATACCCGTCAGGGCCATCCGGGAAGGCGAAGTGCCCGGCACCCATACGGTGCAGTGGACCAGCCGCGCCGATGAGATCACCCTCGAACACCGGGCGCACTCGCGCGAAGGCTTCGCCTCGGGCGCCGTGCTGGCCGCACAATGGCTGGCCGGAAAAACCGGCGTATTTCGCATGGAGGATGTGCTCGGCCTGAAAGAAGACGCCTTACCTTTGTAAAAATTTGTAATGAAACCCATCGTCCGTCTCAGCAACTCCGACATCCGCCAGAGCGACAATCGCGTGGTACTGGAAAATATCAGCCTGACCATCGGTCCGGGAGAATTCACCTACCTGATCGGTAAAACCGGCAGCGGTAAAACCAGCCTGCTCAAAACGCTTTACGCCGCACTGCCCCTCGGCAGCGGCAACGGAGAAGTCGCGGGCTTTGACCTGAAGACAATCACCCGGAAAAATGTGCATTTGCTGCGCCGCAAACTCGGCATCGTCTTTCAGGATTTCAACCTCCTGACCGACCGGAACGTGGAAGAAAACCTGCTGTTTGTGCTACGCGCAACGGGTTGGACCGACAAAGCCGAAATGGAAGCCCGTATCGAAGAGGTACTGAAGGGCGTTAACATGTCCGACAAACGCCTGTCCATGCCTTACGAGCTATCCGGCGGCGAACAACAACGCATCGTCATCGCCCGCGCCTTGCTCAACCGCCCAGAACTGCTCATCGCCGACGAACCCACCGGCAACCTCGATCCCGAAACCAGCGACGACGTGCTGGTGCTTATGCGCAACCTCGCCAAAGAACACAACACCGCCGTGCTTTGCGCCACGCACGATTACCGCATCCTGCAAAATTTCCCGGCCCGCATTATCCGCATCCGGAACGGCAAACTGATCGACGATGAGGGCGTGGCGATAAGGTAGTTGATTTGTTGATTCGAGCAGCCAAGCTCGGGCTCTCAAATCAACAAATCAACTACTCCAGCTGCGCCATTTTCGCCAGCACCCGTTGCCGGCGCCGGGTCTCGACGCCTTCCGCCAGTAATTTCTGGTGCTCGGTGTGCGGCCGGAAGCCGGTGGTGAACACATCCGATTTGCAGGTGGCGGCGGATTCGACGTATTCGGCGAATTTTCCCAAGGCGACCAATACGTCGGTTTCCTTTTCCCGGATAGCCTCGGTGCGCGATTTGCGTTTCAGATCCGGGTTATCCAATACGGCGTTGAGTTCGGTACAGGATTTTTCCAGTGAATCCCACAAATCGGCGCGATTGGGAACGTAAACGTTGTTTTGGGTTTTTCTCAAAACTCTTTCCGCGAAAACAGCCAGGTTACGGCCATGCAAAAACAGAAAGTGACGATCGATGTGAAATGGTGCACTCATTTTTGGTCAGGACTTTTGCTATGACAGGTGTCCGCAAATATACAGACCATGCAATTTTGTGCAAAACTTAATTATTTGCAAATTTTTTTTGGCAAAAAGTCGCCCGATCAACAAATTTAGAGGGTTTAGCCTAAAAAAACGCTTATTTCCACCAGCTTATTCCCGCGACGCGGCTTTTAAAACCTGCAAAACATATTTTCCTGCCGCGACTTTGAACAACATTATGTATTGCCCCGCGGGGGCGTTTGCGGCGCCGGAGTCTTTCCCGTCCCAGGTCAACACGTGCTCGCCGGCTTCGAACCATTTGTCAGCCATTCGCCGTACCAGACGCCCCTGCATATCCAGCACCTCCACCTGCAATGGCCCGGCTTTTTCCAGGCTGAAGCGGCAAACCACGGAATCGAGGAATGGATTCGGTTGGGCGGTGCAATGTTGCAATCCAGCGGCAGCGGCGCCCGGCCCGGTGTAGCCGGATACGCCACCGCCTTCCGTTAACGTAATATATTGATTTGCGAACAGATCAGCGTGTGTTTCCACCAGCCCGGACGGCCAGCGCACTTCCAGCGATTCTACCTTGGCGGCATCGCCGAGGCCAAAATGGGCGTCCAGTTGGTTTTGCCCGCAATAGCCGCTCTGCGTACTGATCTCGCGCATTTGTGTGACCTGTTTTCCACCGATAATGGCCCGCACCAGCACCCTGGCGCCGATAGCGCTCCGGTTGCTGTTCGTGCCGGCACATTGCACAACCAGCCAGTGGTTGGCGCTTTCGGCCGCGTGGTTTTCGTAGAGGTAATCCGGCTGGTTGGCGTTGTAGCAATTCGCCACCGCCAGGTCGAGGTCGCCGTCGCGATCCATATCGCCAAACGCGCAACCGTATGACCAGCCCTTGTCCTGGGCCGGTGCTTCCAGGAGGTTGCGGAGAAACTTGCCGTTGCCCTGATTGATGAACAGAAAATTGTTCCAGGGGCCGCCCCAGAAAGCATTGGTGACAAACAGGTCCAGGTCGCCGTCGTTATCTGCGTCGGCCCACTGGCTGCCGAAGGAATTCCCGCCACTGCTCACTACCGGGTCGCCCGTGATCTTTTCAAAGTTGCCGCTGCCGTCGTTGCGAAACAAGGCGTCATTGCCCTGGTCGTTGGCCAGAAATACGTCCAGGTCGCCGTCGTTGTCGTAATCGCCCCAGCTGGCGCTCATGGTTTTTCCGCCGTCGCCGACGAGGGGTCCGGTGGTGATTTTAGTGAATCCGCCGTTGCCATTGTTGCGGTACAGGTTTTCGTGCTGATCGTTTTCGTTAGTGACGAACAGGTCCGGTTTGCCGTCGTTGTTGTAATCCACCCAATTGACGCAGCGCGAAACAAAAGCATCGGTCACCGGCGTGCCGGTTGTAATTTTGGTAAATGTGCCATTCCCGTCGTTGTGATAGAGGAAGTTGCGTTTATTGCCCGCGCTGTTGGTCACGTACAGATCGAGCAGACCGTCGTTGTCGTAATCGCCCCAGGCTGCCGTTTCGGAATAACCGCCGTCGGTAACCGGGCTGCCCGTTGTTACCTGCTGAAAATTGGCATTCCCCTTATTCAGATAGAACAGATTGTTTACACCGTACCAATTGACCACAAAACAATCGTTGTCGCCGTCGTTATCGCCATCGGCCCAGGTAGCCCCGTCGGAGGGTTTGTTGTCCTGTACAAGCGGGTCGCCTGTTACCGGCGTAAACCGGCCTTTGCCGTTGTTCAGGTAAAGAAAATTATTTTCCCCGTTTTCCGGGCCGTTGGAAATGTACAGATCAAGGTCACTGTCATTGTCCGCGTCGATCCAGTTCACGCTGCGCGAATCGCCGGGCGTGTTTACCACGGGCGAATTTTTCACTTTGGTAAAAATTTTGGGCGCAGCCCAAAAGTCGTTGCAAAACAGGGGCCCCCTTCTGCCGCCGCCGTAGGCGCCTATATCGCTGCGCAAATCGCCGCGGGAGGGGAACGCCGCCGCGCGATTGTTCAGGGTAAAATCGGTGGAGCCGGCAGCAGGGTCACCCGCATCGATGCAGGGCGAACCGGGCGACAACTGAAAGCAAAGCGTATCGGCAAACAGGGGATCCTCCGTGATATTGCCGGTTCCGGCAAAACCGTCCTGAATACAATTATACCGCGCCACGGTGTTGGCGCCGGCCTGATCGACCTGTTTGCCCAGTGCCTGGGTATTGCCCCAAACAATGTTATGGAGCATCTGAAGTTTGATGGAAAAAGTCCATACGCCGCCGGCCTTGCCGGAGAATTGTTTGTTGCCAGCCGGGGTTTGGTTGTAAGCGATCACGTTGTTTTGAAGGGTCACCTCCGTTTGCTGGTCTTTTCCGGTGCTCCAAAAACCGCCGCCGCTGAAGTCTTTTCCGCCATAGTTAAAAGCGATCACATTGTTTCGCACGATGGCGCCGGGACAATAATTGAGCACGATGCCGCCGCCGTAACCGGCGCCCTGGTTGTGTACGATCCGGTTATTCTCGATCAGGGGCGCCCCGTCGCCGCAGCGGATACCGCCGCCGCCATTGCTCACCATGCCCGGCCCCGGGGGCAACACGACATTGTTCCGAATGATGTTGTGCCGGATCACCGGCGATGAGAACTCCGAAAGAATGCCGCCGCCTTCGCGGAACACGCCAAAGCCGGCAGGGTCGAGCCACACCGTGCCGCCTCCGTTGCGAAAGGTAAAACCCTCTACTACCGTGGCAGCCGATTCGCCTTTCCAGATGAGTAAACAGCTGGCCGTATCCGGGTGAGCCGGTTTACTACCGTCGATGATGGTTTGCTCGATCAGGGCTGGATTTTTGTCAAGCGCAAAACGGCCCGTCAGCACGATGTTGCGTCCACGCAACTGCACGTTTTCATAATACACGCCCGGACTCACCAATACCGTATCGCCCGCCTGCGCAACATTCACCGCGGCCTGGATCGTAGGATAATCCGCCGGCACCAAAATGGTTTTTGAAAAGACGGACTGAACCAGCAGCAAAAAAACCGCCGGAGAAAGGCTTTTTGGAGTGTGAAAAATAAAATTTGATAAGAAAATTCTGGCTGAGGAAAAAAATGTTTTCATAGCTTACATATTGTTGTTGTCGCCAAATGTGCGATGTCCGCACCTGTATTTCCCTGAAAAGTGTATGAACGGCTGTTTCCGCCGTCCGGAAAACGGGTAATGCCGGTAGAATTTGGCGTTACTTTGCCTCCGGTATTGCGTGACGCCATTACCC
>JAKLJF010000162.1:5725-6019 GCA_023151335.1 Thermoanaerobaculia bacterium
GGGGAATGGCGTCACGCAATACGCAATCCGCATGCGCAAACTCGCTCTGCATTTGGTCTTTTGGCTGGCTTACTGGTTTATCTACGCCTATTCGTACAGCCGGTACGACGGAAATTTATCCAAGTACATGCTGACGGAAGGCATCCAGATGCCCGCCAGGATGCTGGCCACCTACGGCAGTTTCTGGCTGCTTGACCGTTGGACCGGTCGCGGCTGGCTGGCCTTGTCCGGATTGGCAGCGGTCAATATTGCCGGCGGCATGCTGAACCGGCTGATCAAATTGTGGTACGTCGT
>JAKLJF010000162.1:6029-9019 GCA_023151335.1 Thermoanaerobaculia bacterium
GCAGCAGGAAAGCCGGCGCCTGGAAGAACAATTGAGACGGGAAAAAGCGGAAGTCGAATTGCGCGCGCTAAAGAGTCAGTTGCAGCCGCATTTTTTATTCAATACCATCAACAATCTGTACGCCCTGGCGCGTATGAAATCGGAGAAAACCGCCCCGGTGGCGCTCCAGCTGGCGAACTTGCTGCGTTTTGTGCTGTATGAAGCCCGGAAACCGCATATCCCCATTGAAATGGAGGTGAAAATCCTGCGGGATTATATCGCCCTGGAACAACTGCGTTTCGACGACGAGCGCCTGCAATTGGAAACAATCATCGAACTGGATGACCCGCAACAGCCGGTAGCCCCCCTGCTCTTATTACCTTTGGTCGAAAATGCGTTTAAACACGGGGTGGGCGAATTGCGTTACAATGCGTGGGTACAGGTTTTTGTACGGTTAAAAGACGGACATTTGCGCATGGAAGTGGCTAATTCGGTTATATCCAGACCGGAACCGAACCCGGAGGGTATCGGTATAGCCAATGTGCAACGGCAACTGGAATTGCTGTACCCCGGACGAAGCCGCTTGCGCCTGTACAACGGCGAGGTTCAAACACCGGAAACCGGTGAACATTACCGGGCAATATTGGAAATTGATTTTAAATAACATTCATTATGAAGTATTTCATTACGCTGGTTTTCACCACTCTGTTCGTATGTGCGTTCAGCCCCGTGCTACGCGCCCAGGCGGAAAACGAAGTGATCTTTACTTTTCGGTACAATGCCGGCGTTCAACCCCTCGAATTGAACCAAACCGTCTTCCCGGTGTGGGACGGCACAAAAGTGACGCTCAAAAGAGCGGCTTTTTACCTTTCTGAAATTGAACTGATCCGGTCCGACAGCACCACGCTTCCGCTCGAAGACCTGTACCTGCTGGTGAATGCCGGGGAGGCTGATCCCAATTACCCCGCCGGCGCCTGGCCCGTCGAGCAGATCATCGGCGTTGTGCTGCATATCGGCGTGGATTCGGCGCACAACCACCTCGACCCGTCCGGCTATCCGGCCGGCCATCCGCTCGGCCATCAAAAAGACCCCATGCATTGGGGTTGGGTAGCCGGTTACCGTTTTTTGTCCATCGATGGCAAGGTGGACCAAGACAACGACGGTGTCCCGGAAGAACCGCTCGAATATCACAATATCGGCGACAAACTCTACAAATCGGTTATCCTGGATGGTCGCGCCAAGGCGGAAAACGGCATTTTACGGATCAACATCGACCTCGATTTTGCCCGCCTGTTTCAGGGCATCGACCTGTCAGGTTTATTGATCTATCACGGCGACAAGCCGGCCAACATGCAGATGATGGACAATGCCGCGAACGCAGGATTCATCAAAATGGCTGCTACATCCGCGACGCCAGCAATTGATGCATGGTCACAATTCGTGCAAATTGCGCCAAACCCGGCTTTCGAAGGTACCAGGCTCCTGACCCAACTCCCGACAGGCGAAACGCCCCGGGTGGTCGTTTCAAACCTTTACGGTCAAACCATGCTGGAGACGGATCAGGCGCCGGCCAATGGCGCTGTATTTCTGGACACAAGCCAGTGGCCGGCAGGTATTTACCAATGCGCGGTTTATAACAACAAACGGTTGATTGCCAGCCAAGTGTTTGTCGTTCAAAAAAGATAAAGTCTAAAATTGATAAAAATGAAGTTTGTAAAAATTGCATTTGCCATAACCCTGCTGTGTTTACTCGCTGCCACTCCCAGCCAGGCTCAAGGCGGGATGGTGAAAAAGCAGACGGCTGCCACCAACACAGAAAAATCAGAAACCTTCACCGTGCTCGGCAATTGCGGCATGTGTGAAAGCATCATCGAAAAATCGGCGCTGAAAGCCGGGGCGCTGAAAGCCGATTGGGATATGAACACCGACCAGCTGACCGTCAGCTACGATCCGGTTGCGACTTCCGTCGATGCCATCCAGAAAGCCATTGCCCTGGCGGGATACGACAATGCAGGTTATAAGGCCCCCGACGATGTGTACGAAAAGCTGCACGCCTGCTGCCATTACGACCGAAGCGGCGCGCCCGGCACGGCAAAGTCATGCACCGAAGAACAATAATTTGAGTGATGAGTGATGAGTGAATTACTCATCACTCATCGCTCATCACTCATCACTACCTTGAACTGTCTTGTTGTAGAAGACGAACCCCTCGCCGCTGCCATACTGGAGGACTACATCCGCCAGGTGCCGTGGCTGCGCTATGCCGGGCGTTGTTCCGAGGCGGGGCACGCTTATGAGGCCTTGCAACAACAAGCGGTAGAAGTGCTTTTTCTTGATATTCACTTGCCCGGTCTGAAAGGACTGGATTTTTTCCGCACCCTGGCCCAGCCGCCGCAGACGATCCTGACTACCGCGTATCAGGAATACGCCCTCGACGGTTTTGAACTGGGAGTAGTGGATTATTTGCTCAAACCCGTTGATTTTGAACGGTTTTTAAAAGCGGTTCAGAAACTGCGCCGGCCCGATTTGCCTGTGGCGCACCCTGTCCGGCCATTTCAATTTTTTAACGTCAATAAAAAAATGGTGCGTGTCTGGCTCGACGAGATCGTTTGCGTGGAAAGCCTGAAAGAATACGTACGCCTGTTTTTGAAGGACGGCCGTGCCTTGGTGACCAAGGGTCAGATCGGCGAAATGGATACCGGCAACCGGCTGATCCGCGTACACCGCTCGTATTTGGTGGCTATATCCCACGTAGAAGCTTATACCTCCACCGAAATTATAGCCGGCGGCAGAACCATCCCGATCGGCCGCCAATACAAAGATCAGGTACTTGAAAAATTGGATCGGTTTTCTTCCGGGAATTAAACGGCAGTCGTCGTACTTTTGCCGGTAGCGCGGCCTTCAGGCCGCCACGGAGGCTGTATCATAAGTCGCTTTTGAAAAACATGACAGATTTTTATTTTAACACATAGACACATAGGGCACATAGAGCGAATACTATGTGGTCTATG
>JAKLJF010000163.1 GCA_023151335.1 Thermoanaerobaculia bacterium
AAATCAGCAAACTGTTCCCTTCCGTCCGGGTCATAGCTATCGTGGCCGATGTATCCAATGAGGAGGCGGTCAAAAACTACGTCAACGAAACGGTAAAAGTTTTTGGTCGTATCGACGGGTTGTACAATAACGCTGGCATTGAGGGAAAACAGGCGGCCATGACGGAATACGATGTAAACATCTTTAAAAAAGTGATCGACATCAACCTGATGGGCGTTTATTACGCCATGCGTTATGTCATACCCGTTATGCAGAAACAGCGCTACGGCCGCATTGTAAACGTCGCTTCTGTTGGCGGCCTGCGCGGCGTGCTCAACCAAACCCCTTATGTAGCCACCAAACACGCCGTTTCCGGCATGACGAAAAATGCCGCGCTGGAATACGGCAGAGACGGCATTATTACAAACGCCATTGCTCCGGGCGCAATTCTTACGCCTATGGTTGCGGAAGCATTCAAACAGGTGAACCCGGCCGATCCGAAAAAAGCGGAAACCGAATATGCGCAGGCCAATCCTACCAAACGCCTGGGATTGCCGGAAGAAGTAGCAAAAGTGGTGGCATTCCTCCTGAGCGAAGATAGTTCTTATCTTAGCGGCCAAACCATCGCGATCGATGGCGGGCAGTCCAATATCTACGGTAATGTATGATTAAAGCCATACGGGCTATTTCACCGAAATTGAACGTCAACTTTCTATGATGAACAGAAAAAATTTTTTAAAAACATTGGCAGTCATGCCATTAGCAGCAGCAGCCATGAAACTCAGAGATTTAAATAAAATGACGGAAACCCTCGGCAGCACGGAGCGTATGCCCGTGCTGTTCCTGGGGCACGGCAGTCCCATGAATGCCATCGAGGAAAACGATTTTGTGGCCGGTTTTCGCAAAATCGGGAGCGAAATCCCGCGCCCGAACGCCGTGCTTTGTATCTCGGCGCACTGGGAAACGAAAGGCACCTACGTCACAGCCATGGAAAAGCCCCGCACCATACATGACTTCGGCGGCTTCCCGAAAGCGCTCTTCGACGTGCAGTATCCGGCGCCCGGCAGCCCCGAATTGGCCAGGGAAACCCGCGACCTCGTAAAAAAAACGACGGTGGGGCTCGATGAAAGCCAATGGGGCCTCGACCACGGCGCCTGGTCGGTTATCAAACACCTCTATCCCGATGCCGATGTGCCCGTGATCCAGATGAGCCTCGATTACAGCCAAACGCCGCAATACCACTACGAACTGGCCCGCGAACTGGCCGCTCTCCGGGAAAAAGGCATTCTGATCGTCGGCAGCGGCAATATGGTGCACAACCTGCGCAAGGTAGCCTGGGACCGGCTGAACGACAAGGATTTCGGCTTCGACTGGGCCATCGAAGCCAGCGAAAAAATGAAAAGCCATATTCAGTCGGGCGACCACGAACCTTTGATCAACTTCCGCGCACAGGGAAAAGCGTTCGATCTCGCTATCCCGACGCCAGAGCATTATCTGCCGCTGCTTTATGCATTGGCCTTGCAGGAAAAAGGCGAAACCGTCTCGCTATTCAACGACCGGGCCGTGGCCGGGGCGCTGACGATGACGTCGGTGAAGATCGATAAAGCGTGATTAATTATTCGTCCGACGACAAATTCGACGGACGAATAAACTTACACCCACTTTGCTACGCTCCCTTCCGGCAGATGCGTTACTTCCAGCAAATTGGGGAAATAATCCTTCAAACTTTCGATGTGCGACACGATGTAAATCTGCCGGAACTGCTCCTGTAAGTAATTGAGTGCCAGCATCATTTCCAGCCGTCGCTCTTCATCCTGACTGCCAAAAATCTCGTCGAACGCCAGAAAACCGATGCCCTGTTCCGTCCCGCTCAGATCCATGATCGCCTTTGTAATGGCAATGCGCAGGCAAAAATTGGCGAGATCGATCTCGCCGCCGGAGAACCGTTCGATGGGATAAAAAATACCGCCGTCGGCAATGGCGAACTCAAAGTTTTCATCCACGCGGATACTTTCGTACTTGTCCTTCGTAATGCGGCTGAACAAATCGCTTGCCTCGCGCGAGATACCGGGGCTGACTTTTTCAAGTATTTCTGTTTTGAACAGGCCGAGCATTTCGGCGAGTTTTCGCAAGAGTTCGATTTCGGCCAGCTTATCGCTGATCTGGGTTTTGATCCGCTCGTTCGCCCGCAGTTTTTCCTGGTTCAGGGCAATGCTGTTTTTGAGTTCGATGCCGTATTTCTCCAAATTCCGCACCACTTCCGACTGTGCGTTAAACGCATCGGCGAAACCTGTCAGCGCCTGTTTTGCGGCCTCGTACCGCGTCGCGTCATAGCCCACCCGCCCGAGTTCGGCGCTTTTGGCAGCGATGTTTTTTCCGGCTTCGCTGATGGCGGTTTCGGTATCTTTCAGGGCTGCCAGGGTCGCCGGCAGTTCGCGGGCAACGTAGTTTTCTTCTTTTGAAAATTCGAGAAAGCGGGGTTCCGTCGCCTCGATTTTTTCTTTCAAAGCCGAATAAGCCGATTCGTCGAAATCAATCTCGCCGATTTCCCGCAGAATGGCTTCGTCGGCTGTGAGGCGCGCTTCCAAATGCCGCCGCTGGTTTTCCTCCGCCGAATATTGACGCGCGATTTCGGTCAGGCGCGTTTGTTCCTGCAACAGTTTATCAAGTTCCCCGCGCACGAGTGCCTGACGGCGTTTCAGCGCAAGCCCCGTTTCGGTCACGGCCTTTTTTTGCTTTTCGAATTGCTGCAATTGCTGGGTTTGCAAAACCGAAATATCATTTTCCAACTCTGCCAAAGCCCGTTCGTAACCTTCCAGCAAAGGTTGAAAACAGGTGGGACATTGGCCTCCCCGGCCCAATGCGCGCAGGTTGTTCAACTTCTCCGAGCGCTCGCTCACGCTTTTTTCGATACCGCCGATTTGCCGGTCCAGTCCGCGCAATTCGTTGCGCCTGGCTTCCATTTCGGCTTCCAGATCGGCGATGGACTTTTGTTTTTCAGCCAGTGCCGACTCGATTTCCGGTTTTAGCGACAATTGCTTCGCATGGTCGTCCATTTTTGCCTGAACTTCCCTCAAAAGTTCGTGCGTTTCGGCGATTTTGTCCAAACGCGCCGATCTGTTGATATGTCGCTGCCGGTCTTTTTCAAGTTCGCCGAGCCGTTTTTTTTCTTCCTGGAATTGGGAGAATTCGCCGCGCTCAATGTCCAGTTTTTCTCTCTGGCGCTCCAAATCCCGGCTTTTTTTGAGTAAAATTTCCTGTTGGGAACGAAGTCCGGCGAGCCGTTCCTGCAATTGTCCGAGTTCGCTGCTAAGGGCGTTCAAGCGTTTTAAACGCCCTTCCTCTTCGTCGAATTTCTGTTTCTCTGTCCGGTATTTTTCCTCTACCGCCCGCAGATTTTTATTTTCTTTTTCAAACGCCAGTTTGTTTTGTTTCAGGGACTTTTCATCTTCGGCGATTTCCTTTTGCAGGGCCTGTTCCGTTTGTTCGCCGAGCAAATTCTGCTCCTGACCGGCGATACGAAATTTCAGCTCGCGGATATCGCTGTTCACCTGCGCCTGAATGTCGTCGAGGCGGTCGAGGCCGAGCATACGGCGCACGATTTTCCGGCGCTCTTCCTTGCTGGCCTTGGACAGTTCGTCAAGTTCTTTCTGGCCTGAAAAAACCGAACGTTTGAAGGCGTCGCGTTCGATGTGAAGCGCCTTCACCAGTTCGTCGTTCACCGCCGAAACGCCTTTCGCGATGAGTTGATCATTTTTAAATAATTCGGCCCCGACGGCCATCGCCTTGCCCCTGAACTCGCGCCGCACCCGGTAAAGGCTTTCGCCGATCGTAAATTCCAGCGCCAGCTCCACGTTCGCTTTCGGGTCGGCGAAGGAGGAACGCACCAGTATCTTGTTGCTTTCGTCGCGCCCGAACAGACAGTACAAAATGGCCTCGAAGATGGTGGATTTGCCCGCGCCGTTTTTGCCGATAATGCCAACCAGCCCCTCGCGGAAATCGAGCGAGAGGGCGGCGTATTGTTTGTAGTTGGCGAGTTTTATGTTGTTGAGGATCATTCCGTAGAAAACTTTTGCTGAAAATACCCTGCCGCCCGTTCCGCCAACTTTCCTGCCAGCGCCTCGTCGTCGGCGTACTTGCTGCGCAGGTAATCGGCAAAAATCTGATCGAGGCTGTCGAATTGGCCCACTTCGATGCCGCGCACAAAAGATCTGTCGCTCCAGGTTCTTCTTTTGGGAATGAGTTGGAAAGCGTCGGGGAAGAGTTGCCGCAGGCGGAGGTTGCCCAGTTCGAGCGTTTGTTCCGGGCGGATGTCATTAAAGATCAGGGAAATGATAGCATTACGGATCTCATTTTCCGACATGAATTTTTCCAAAGCAGCTTCAATTTCTGCGATGGAAATTTCGTGGCAGCGGTCCAATTCCCATTTCAGCCAGGGGCGGGAGGGAATGGCTTGGAAAGCGACGGAGAGATCGTTGTTGTGTTCAATTTTCAAATGCAAAAAGCCTTTGTTCGCGCCGATTTCCGTATCGCTCAGCCGTTCGGTACTGCCGCAATACCAGGCATTGGGGTGCAGGTCAATTTTTTGGAAGTTGTGCCAATGCCCGAGCGCGACGTATTGAAAGCCGGCGAGCTTTGCTTCAAATTCTGCTGGAAAAACCTGCTCGCCGTATTCTTCCATCAGGAACTTCTTACCCAATGAGGTGTGCAGCAAGAGAATGTTGAACTTGCCAGCGACGGGTTCAAGGCGTTCCAGTTCACGATGCAGCATCCGGTTATCGTTGAGATGCGGGATACCATGTACGACGACGCCGCTGAACTCGAATTTTTCCCAGATCTCGCCAAAAATGGGATACACGCAGTCGAGGTTGCGCAGCGCCCGCAGGATGGGGCTGTTGTAGATCGTTTTCGGCGTCTCATGGTTGCCGGCAATAACAACCACCGGAATTTTGGCGTCGCAGATGCGTTTGAGTTGTTCGAGTCCGAAGGTGAGCGCCCGGTTGGAGGGGCTGGGGCGGTGGAAAAAATCGCCCGAATGAATAACTACATCGGGCTTTATGGCCAAAATCTGCTCCACCACGTGCACAAAGGCATCGTACACGTCCTGTTCACGGGCGTTGACGCCTTCAGCATTTACGTGATCGAAGGCCTGAAAACCAAGATGGGTGTCGGAGAAGTGGAGAATAGTCATTACGTCATGGAAGTCATTACGTCATGGAAGTCATTGCGGCATGGAAGTCATTGCGTCATTGGAGTCATTGGAGTTGTTTTATTCAGCCTTGCCTTCGCTTTTCAGGCGAATATACCGCATAAAATCTGTAGAGGGCGGCTCCGTCATTTCGAGGTTGCGGGCGATAGTGACGATTTGCCCGCGATGGTAAGTGCTGTGGTTGATGCAGTGGTGTATCATATAATGACGCGGGCGCTTGTCTTCGGCGCCATTGAGCAGGCGGAAATGGCAAATTTCATTAAATTCTCCGTCGGAAAGCCCTTGAACATACGCGTTAAATTGCCCTGATGTTTTCAGGATGCCGTCGAAAACATCCAGCGTGGTTCCATTAAAAGTTTCGAATAAGAACGGTTCGGGCGGCGCTTGCCGCATTCGTTCAAGCCACAATTTTTCCGCTCCCCAAATGTGCAACAGCGTTTGGTGCAAGCTGGGAAAACTGGACGGCACTTCACGGGTCATCAGCTCCACCGGCTTGGTCATCAGCCAGTTCACCGTTTGCGTGTTGGCCCAGCGGTTGAAGGCGGCGTAGTCTTTGAGCAATGCAGGTAAATCCATGTAGTTCAATTGTTTATGTGGTTTATGAGGGTTTAGAGGGTTTAGAGGGTTTAGAGGGTTTAGAGGGTTTAGAGGGTTTAGAGGGCAAAATTTGTAAATGTCATTCTCCTTTCGTCAATAGCGCCATATAAAACCCGTCGTAGCCATTGTCCTGGGGTAAAATCTTTTTTTCCCCGATCAGTTTGAAAGCTTTGCCGGGTTCGGAATCCAGGAAATATTGTACCTGCTGTTCGTTTTCCGAAGGCAGGATACTGCAGGTGGCGTATACCATCCGGCCGCCGGCTTTAACAATGGGGCTGTAAGATTGCAAAATATCCTGCTGGGTGGCGCGCAGTTGATCGATTGTCTCCGGTTGTAGTTTCCATTTGCTGTCGGGGTTGCGGCGCAGTACGCCAAGGCCGCTGCAGGGTACGTCGAGCAGGAGCCGGTCGGCACTGTTATACAGCCGTTTGACAACTTTCCGGCTGTCGATCACGCGGGTTTCGATGTTGGAAGCGCCGGCCCGGCGGGCACGCTGGCGCAATTCGTCGAGTTTCCAGGCCAGGGTATCGAGGGCAATGAGCTGCCCTTTTCCCTGCATCAGCGCGGCCAGGTGCAGGGTTTTACCGCCGCCGCCGGCACAGGCATCCACCACGCGCATGCCCGGCTCAGGCGCCAGCAGAGGCGCTACCAGCTGGCTGCTGTAATCCTGCACTTCAAAAAGTCCGTCTTTAAAAGCTTTGGTCTGAAAAACGTTTTGCCGGCGCTCCAGCACCAGGGCGTCGTCCGGGCCTTCCGCCTGGGTTTCAATACCATCCTTTTGAAGGGCCTTTTGCAGGTCGGCGCGGGTGGTTTTCAGGCGATTGGCCCGTAGCACAACCTGTGCCGGACGGTTCAGCCAATGGAGCGTGGCCTCCCAGCGTTCGCCGAGTTCGGCAGCGCCCAGTTGATCAAGCCAGTCGGGAATACTTTCGCGGATGGCGCGCATTTGGGCCAGCACAGCGATTTTTTCACGGATTTGCTTGATATTCAGTCCTTTAAACTCCACCCAGGCTGGCAAATCCATATCCCGGGCTTTGACAAAGTGGATCGCGCACATTTTCCAGAAATCCGCTTCCGTTTGGGGGGCATATCCCAATATTTCAGCGTACAAACGATAATATCGTACCACCTCATAGGTAGTTTCAGCAATAAAAGCCCGGTCGCGGCTGCCGGCTTTGGGATTATGCCGCAGGGTATATTCGATCACCTTGTCGGCATAACGGCCCTCCCGGAATATTGCGAACAGGGCCTGCGCCGCGGCGCGCAGCAACAGGGGGTGTAATCTTATAGCGACTTGTTCCGGCATGCCGTTTTATTTTTTACGCACCGTGCCAAAAGCGGTAAACATTTTTGCGTAAAGCCGGTCATGCTCGGATTTCGGGTATTGGGCGTTGAGCACCAGCGAAACATCCTGAAACGGCCGCGCAAACATCAGGGAATACACCACCTCTGCATCTTCGCCCGCCACCGGGGCAAACTCCAGCAGGATCAGCAGGCCTTTCACGCCGCCAATTTCCACTGCCGATTTTTCCAGGACGGTTTGCCCCTCTTCCGAAGCGATGGCCATCAGGTCTTCTTCCATTTGGGAATAGGGAACCGGTGCAGCCATGCAGATCACTTTAGAGCCGGTAGCAGGTTCTTCCCATCCGGATGCTTCCGGCATGGCTTCAAATCCCGCGTCAGGCGCCTCCATCTCGAAGCGCCATTCGAACACTTCGGCCATTTTTTCATCGGATTGGGCATTGACGCTGAGTGGAAGCAGAATATGCAGGGCAAACCCGCTAAAAAGTATTAAAAAACGGTTAGTCATATCATTTAATAAAAATGGAATGGAAAAGCAAAGGTAGTGAACGGGGGGCGAATAGCCGCCCGGAGTTTTAACTACCTTGGCTCCCGAAAAATTATTTGAGCCATGACAATGCAACGGGCCTTGCTGGAAATTGAATCTGACCTGGGGCCAAAAACCTACGACCTGAATCTTCGGGGAGGCAACTCCTTCGACGAGTTATACGTCGATTTTCAATTGATCAGCGAACAGGACGGCGAAAGGTACTCCGTGTTTTTGCATCCTAAACAAGACCTGGTTGTCAAACGGCTGGAAATCCGCTTCGCGGTGGAAGCCTCGCCCGATGCCCGTTTTTTTGCCAACGGCTACCAATCCTGGAGTGAGAGCCGCTTATGGGCAACAGACGCGGCACTTCCGCGGTTGCGCGCCATCGCAAAGCAGTGGATGGGCCGGTATGGCGATGATTGGATCGGCGGCATATCAAACAAGGGGCTCCATTCCTGGACGTATACCTACCTGCCCGGCCAACACGAGAATGTCCGTTTCTGGGGCTCGCTCAATGAAAGCACCGGCTTTACGCTGTTTTTATTTGATGCGGCAACAGGCGGGCTCACCGTGCGCAAAGACCTGGAAAACCTGCGACTGTCGCACTCATTTCCGGCGCTCGATTTCTGGACAGGGGAAGGAGACGAGGCTACAGTGTTTGACGCCTGGGTAAAGCGAACCGGCAGTTCGCTTAAAAAAAATATGGATCAAATTGCCACAAACACCCTGAACTGGACCAGCTGGTACCGATATTTTGACCACATCAGCGAAGATATCATCCTCAAAAACCTGGAATCCGTGGCTGACAGCGGTTTGCCATTCCGTTATTTTCAAATCGACGACGGCTGGCAAAACGCCACGGGCGACTGGCGTTCCGTCAAACCGGATTTCCCCGGCGGAATGGGCCTTTTAGCCAATAAAATCCGGGAAAAAGGCCTCCATCCCGGCCTTTGGCTGGCGCCATTCGTGGCTTCCGGCCGATCGCAACTGGTAAAAAAGAACCCGGAATGGCTGCTGAAAGGCCCCAACGGCAAACCCTTGCGCGCCGGCTGGAATCCGGTGTGGGGCGGCTGGTTTTACGCGCTGAATTTTTACCATCCGGCGGTACAGGATTATTTGAGCGGGGTGTTCCATGTCGTGTTGGATCAATGGGGTTATGCCATGGTCAAACTGGATTTTCTGTTTGCCGCCTGTCTGGCCCCCCCACCGGGCAAAACGCGCGGACAGGCCATGCACGATGCCCTGGAATTCCTGCGCCGGCAATTGGGCGGGCGAACCATGCTGGCGTGCGGCGTACCGCTTGGCTCCGCTTTCGGCCTGGCCGATATATGCCGGATTGGCGGCGATGTGCACCTGAAATGGGAGCACCGCCTGCTATCTTTTTTGC
>JAKLJF010000164.1 GCA_023151335.1 Thermoanaerobaculia bacterium
TGCGACAGCCAGCAACTGGTTTCCGCGCCGGAGATAGTTGGAAACTACCTGCCCCCTGAATTGCCATAGAAAATGCAACACCATGATTGTCAGGATATAAGCTGTGTTCCGGTGTAAAAATTGTATCAATGCCGGCATAAAAGGATTGGTGTCGTAATGAATAAAACTTTCACTGTTCCAGTGACTTTGATCCAACAATACAGCGGGTAAATATGACCCGTTCATATCCGGCCAGCTGGGGAAAAACAATCCTGCTTTTGTTCCTGACATCATGGCGCCCAAGGCAATCTGGATAAAAGTAACAACGACTAAAACCCAGGCATATTTTTTCAAGCGGGGGGCACTCGTACCAGCAGGGGCAGGTTGCAGGGCCATAAATGTAGTCCACAACAGATAACTGAAAATGATCAGCCCCATGACCAGATGCAGCGTCAGGTTATAGGCATTCACCCAGGGGCGCTTGGTCAGGCCGCTGGCTACCATGATCCAACCAAAAAAGCCCTCCAGACCGGCCAGTAAAACCACAACGACCAGGCGAGGCAACAAACGCCGGGAAAACATACCCTTCCACAGAAACCAGCCGAAGGGGATGATAAACACAAAAAACATCAGCCGGGCCCAAAGCCGGTGAAAATACTCCCAGAAATAGATGAACTTAAACGCCCCCATCGACATACCCTCATTGATCCTTTGATACTGCGGGGTTTGTTTGTATAGGTCGAAAGCCTCCTGCCAGTCGGCGTCGTTCAGCGGAGGAATGGTGCCGGTAACTATTTCCCAGCGGGTGATGCTCAGCCCGCTGCCGGTCAGCCTCGTAACGCCACCGATCACAATTTGTAATAATACCATGACCAGACCGGTGATCAGCCAGATTTTCACCGACTGCGGAATATGGAAATCGTCTGCGTACCGGATGCTAAACATACTTGAACTTGCCATTTTGGAATACGTAAATTGAAAACAAAAAGAACACAAAACAAAAAACAAAACAAAAGTATGGCCGTCTGGCTTATTCACTTTCCACCATGCTATTATTGATTATTAATTTTAAAAAGTTTAAATTAAAAAACTCATCCCTCATCATCAGTGGTGTTAGTTTGTGGAAAACGTTATAACTGCAATAACGCCTTTTTTTATCCATACGCAATAAGGGGTTATGCACACCGTACAAACTTAATATTAATTTAATAATCAAATATTTACGCCAGTTTCCACATCGGTGTGAACAATGTTCCGGCAAAGTATATTGGTCGTTTCACCGGCGGCCGCGATGTGAATTACCGTTGGGTATTCCGGCAGTTCCAAACATACCGCGGCGGTTTTCCCCATTGTTGCATAGCGCCTTGCCTACCGTGTTGATATCCGTTGATTTATTCAACGGTTCTCCACAAAAAACGTCGGCAAGCAGTTTTTGATTCGCGTTGAAAATCAGCCTTTTGAATAATGAAAAAAACAAAGGTGTTAGTAATTTTGTAAAACAATTCGTTTGTCTGCCTATGTGTGGCCGTTATTCCTTTGTGCCTACAAAAAAACAACTCGAGGAGCAGTTGCCGGATGTGGAGATACCGGCATCCTGGCAACTCAGTTTTAATATTGCCCCCACGCACCAGGCGTATCTCATTGCCAACGACCAACCGCATACCATCCAGCAAATGGTATGGGGGCTTGTGCCATTTTGGAGTAAAGACGGCGCAAACAGCGGAAAAATGATCAACGCCCGTGCCGAGGGTATTTTGGAAAAACCGGCGTTCCGTTCGCCGGCACTGCGCCGGCATTGTTTGGTGCCCGCCGACAGTTTTTATGAATGGCGCACCTTGCCCGGAAAAAGAAAAGTACCCTACCGAATCCAGTTGAAAAACGGCCACCTGATTATGATGGCCGGCATATGGGACGAATGGGGCAAGGGAGAAAACCGCAAACGCACTTTTTCCATTATCACCACTACGCCCAACGCTGAAGTCAGCGCCCTGCACGACCGTATGCCCGTGTTGCTGCTTGATCCGGAAGCGCAACAGCGCTGGCTGGCCACCAGCGACCCGGAAGAAATACGATCGTTGTTGCATGCCCCGCCCGACGATGTGCTGGAAATGTACCGGGTTTCCGAAAAACTCAACTCGCCCGGTCCGGACGGCCCCGAGTTACATGAGCCGGTTCCGGAAAGTGATCCTACCTTGTTTTAAGCATCAAGCAAACAGGTTAAAAACAGCCCAGGCGCCGAGATAAGCCAGCAGGCTCATATAAATAAATTGGATAAAGGCCCATTTCCAGGTGCCGGTTTCGCGGGCAACCACGGCCAGGGTGCTCATACATTGCATTGCAAGAGCATAAAATACCAACAGCGATAAAGCCGTGGCCAGGGTGTACACCGGGGCCCCACTGTCTTCAAAAGTGGCAGCTTTCATTTTTGCCCGCAGGGCTACATCATCTTCCGAACTGCCGATGCTGTAAATAGTCGACATGGTGCCCACGAAAACTTCCCGTGCGGCAAACGAGGCAATGATGGCAATACCGATTTTCCAGTCGTAACCCAGCGGGCGAATGACAGGTTCGATCATTTTGCCCAAAAAGCCGGCATAAGATGCTTCCAGTTTGTACGCGGCAACAAGGTCATTGGTAGCCGTTTCATTCATTTGCCGGGCGAGGGCTTCTGTTTGAGCCTGTTGCACCGCCTGTTCCATGGCGTCGCCCGGCCCGAAGCGGGCCAGTGCCCAAAGTATGATGGAAATAACCAGGATGATTTTACCGGCTCCGATCACAAAGGCTGATACTTTTTCCCAAACCGTGAGCCACAGGTTTTTCCAATGTGGCATGCGGTAGACGGGCAACTCGATGGCGAGGTACGACAGTTCGCGGGTGCGCAGTACTTTTTTCATCGCATAACCCGAGGCAAATGCGGCTAGCACACCCAGCACGTACATACTCCCGAAAGTCAGGCTTTGTAAGGTAAACACACCGAAAACGCGGTGGGCCGGTACCGCCAAACCAATGAGTACCGCGTAAACCGGCAATCGGGCGCTACAGCTGATAAACGGCGTTACCATAGTAGTGATCAGCCGTTCTTTCCAGTTGCCGATCGTGCGGCTGCTCATGATAGCCGGCACTGCACAGGCGCCGCCACTGATGAGCGAAACGACACTCCGGCCATTCATGCCAAAACGGCGCATGGTTTTGTCAAACATAAACACCACCCGCGCCATGTAGCCCACTTCTTCCAGGAGCGTGATCAGGAAAAACAGAATAGCGATTTGCGGGATAAAAACGAGGATGCCGCTCAGGCCAGCCAAAATACCATCGGTCAGTAAATCTGTGGTCCAATGTTCTGGCAGGCGTTCCTTCAGCCAGACGTTGAGATTAGAAAAGCCGTTTTCGATCAGGTTCATAGGCGTTTCGCTCCAATCATAGATGGCCTGGAAAATCAGCAACATGACGGCGAAAAACACCAGGGGACCAAGCCAGCGATGGGTAACCACCTCGTCGATCCGGTCGGTAGGCGTGCTGGGAAATTGCGGTGGCCGGTGAACGGCTTCCTGCACGATCGGGATGAAGCGATCGTAGCGGTCGAGGGTTTCGTCCACCTGGGCGCGCAGCGATACAAAATCCTTGTCTTTTACAATGGTATCCAGTATAGCTTCTTCGGGGCCGGATAAAAAAGGCAGCCATGACCTGTGGTGGGCGATCAACAATCCCTGGTAAAGATTTTTTATACCCAGGTTCAAACAAGCCGCTTCGGCCACATACTTTTCCTGTTCGGTGAGTGTATAGAATGGCTTTCGCGGCTGCCCCGGTAGCGAAAGGAGCATTTTTTCAATTTCCGCGATCAATTTCTGGATGTTTTCGCCTTTACGACCACTTACCGAAACGACCGGAATGCCGAGGCGCTCGGAAAGCCTGGTTGCGTTCACTTTTATCCCGACTTCGGCGGCCATATCCGACATGTTGAGCGCCAGTAAAACCGGCATGCCGAGATCCAGCAACTGGGTAAGCAACAACAGGTGTTTTTCAAGGTGGGTGGCATCGGCGATATACACGATGGCGTCGGGGTAATGCGCATCTACCGGGTTGGTCAGGACGGCCGCCACTATTTTTTCATCCGAGGAGGTCGGGTACAAACTGTAGGTGCCGGGCAAATCGGTGAGTAAAGCTTCATTACCACTCGGAAATCGCAGACGCCCTTCCTTTATGTCCACGGTAACGCCGGGAAAGTTGCCGGTTTTTTGTCGCAAACCGGTCAGCTGGTTGAATATGGTGGATTTACCGCTATTGGGGTTCCCAACCAGTGCAACGCTGAGCAATTTTCCCGCCGCGTCCCTCATACTTCTACTAATATGCTGGCTGCTTCTTCCTCACGCAGGGCCAGGCGAATGCCATCGGCCTTGATATAAAACGCTTTGCCAAAAGGAGCAACCCGAACCATCTCGATAAGCGTGCCCGGTAGCAAACCCATTGCCATCAGCTTGCTGGCCAGGGCAGGGTCTTCAAAAGAAAGCGCGTGAGCGCTTTCGTGTACTTTCAGGTCGGGGACGGTGCGGTAGCGGCGTTGCATATTTCTTCGCGTGGTTAGAAATCGCGATCAAATAATCGGGTTGATTTAGACAAAATCTAAACAGGGTAAAAGTAGGGCTTGTTTGAAAAAGCGCCTACTATTTTCAGTAAGGATTATGTCAGATCAAAATTTGATCCACTTTTTGGCGCTTTTACCACTTTCTATCACCCTTTCGATGAATTGCATACCCCTTATCCCATCCTGTACTGTTGGATAATCCATGTAAACCGGATCGGGTGTTTTGCCTTCCAACCGGGCGCGAATGCAAAGGGCAAAATTCCGGTAAATATTGGCAAAGGCTTCCAGGTAACCTTCCGGATGACCGGCCGGTATGCGGGTATGCGCCTGCGCTTCGGGGTATAAGGCGCCTACCCCGGTGCGATATAGTTGAGTCGGTTTGTCCAGCCATTTTACTACCAGGGTATTGGGTTCCATCTGACGCCATTGCAGGCCGCCTTTTTCGCCATATACCCGGATATTCAGGTCGTTTTCTTCACCGGCGCTGATCTGGCTGGCATGCAGGATACCCTTGGCGCCATTTTCAAAATGGAGCAGCACGTTGCCATCGTCGTCCAGCAACCGGCCCGGCACGAAAGTGCTGATATCGGCGCATAATTCCGTGATTTTCAGGCCGGTAATATACTCGGCCAAATTTTCGGCATGGGTGCCAATATCACCCATGGCGCCGGCGATGCCGCTGCGCTGCGGATCGGTACGCCAGGCGGCCTGTTTTTGGCCGGAAGCTTCCAGATGCGTGCTCAGCCATCCCTGCGGATATTCCACTACGATTTTCCGGATAGCGCCCAGTTCGCCGTGCCGGATCATCTGGCGTGCCTGTTTTACCATCGGGTAGCCGGTGTAATTGTGCGTAAGCGCGAATAACATACCGGTTTTTTGTACCACTTTTTCCAGCGTTTGCGCTTCTTTCAGACTGAAAGCCAGCGGTTTATCACAAATGACATGAAAGCCGTTCTCCAAAGCCATTTTGGCAGGGGCGAAATGCACATGATTGGGGGTGACGATGGAAACGAACTGCATCCGTTTATCCGGCCGCAGTTTCTTTTCCTTTTTGATCATTTCTTCAAAACTGCCGTATGCCCGTTCCGGTACAATGCCCAACTGGGCGCCCGAAGCCTTTGATTTTTCCGGATCGCTGCTGAATGCTCCGCAAACGAGTTCTATTTCGCCATCGAGGGCCGCGGCCATGCGGTGTACGCCGCCGATAAAGGCGCCAATACCACCGCCGACCATGCCCATGCGCAATTTTTGTTTCATACGTGAAAAATGTTATGTTATAAACAAGTGGCGAATTTGAAAAGAAATGCGCTTACTTTGAACATCATTTCTGAAAACCAGCTGTTATGGAAGAATATTTTATTTCCGGCGTGCACAATTACTGTGATCGCTGGTGCGAACGTTGTCCGTTCACCGCACGGTGCCGGGTGTATGCCGATGAACAGGAACTGTCGGAAGAAGCAAAAGACCCGCAGGATCCGGCGTTTTGGCAAAATATCAGAAAAAGTTTTGAGGGCGTACTGGATATGCTCCACAAAATGATGGAAGAAATGGGCATTGATCCGGCCGAGGTGGAAAAAATGCCGACTCCTGAACCCGATCCCGATCTCAAAGCGCTGGAAAAAATGACGCGCGAAAAAACCATGCGATATGCCGATGCAGTCGATCAATTTTTTCAGCAGGACAAGGCCTTTTTTGAACAAAAAAGCGATGAGCTGGCCGACCAAATAGAAGAAGGAAAACCGGTAGACCTCGAAAGCTGGCAGTTTTTTCAGGACGCCGTCGAAGTGATCCGCTGGTATCAGTATTTTATTTCAGCCAAAATACACCGCGCCGTCACCGGCCTCGAAGATGAGGAAGAAGACCGGATTCAAAACGATTCGAACGGCAGCGCCAAAATTGCCATGATCTCCGTCGAACGAAGCCTGGGCGCCTGGGAGGTATTGCGCCGGCAATTGCCGGAAAAAGACAAGGAAATTTTGGAATTACAGCGCCAGTTGCAACACCTTCGCGCCGAAATCAACCGCCTTTTTCCGCACTGGGCGCAATTTCACCGCCCCGGTTTCGACGACGAGCCGGGTAGCACCGTCCGCCTGGATTTTAATCCGAACTGAAAAGTTTACGTTTTGCGATAGAACGAATTTTTGCCCGCCATTTGTTGCGCACGGTAATCGTAAATCGTAATTCTAAAATCGTAAATCCTTCAATATGTCTTTTTTAAAAGATTCCACCTTACTCCGCCAGTCCGCTTATATCAACGGCGATTGGGCCGCGGCCGATTCCGGTAAGACCTTCCCTGTGAACAACCCGGCTACGGGTGAAATACTGACATGGGTATCCGACTGCGGCGCTCCCGAAACCCGGCGAGCCATTGCCGCTGCCGAAGCGGCATTGCCCGGATGGCGGGCCAAAACGGCGGCCCAACGCGGCGCACTGCTGCGCCGCTGGAACGACCTGATCCTGGAAAATGCGGAAGACCTGGCCCTGCTGATGACCCTCGAACAGGGCAAGCCGCTGGCCGAGTCGCGCGGGGAAGTGCGGTATGGCGCATCGTTTATCGAATGGTTTGCAGAGGAAGGCCGCCGGGTGTACGGCGACGTGATCCCGCCGCATGCGCCGAATTTGAAAGTGTTGGTATTCAAAGAACCCGTAGGGGTGGTGGCTGCCATCACGCCCTGGAATTTCCCCAATGCCATGATCACCCGCAAAGTAGCGCCCGCCCTCGCGGCCGGCTGTACGGTGGTAGTCAAACCTTCGGAAGAAACGCCGCTTTCAGCACTGGCCCTGGCCGAACTGGCCGCCCGGGCCGGGTTGCCGCCCGGCGTGCTGAATATGGTGACCGGTCTCGACGCGCCGGCAATCGGTCGGGAACTGACCCAAAGCCCCATCGTGCGCAAACTTTCCTTTACGGGCAGCACCGAGGTTGGCAAACTCCTGATGCGGCAATGCGCCGATACGGTGAAAAAAATATCGCTCGAACTGGGCGGCAACGCCCCCTTTATCGTTTTCGACGACGCCGACCTCGATGCGGCCGTGGAAGGCGCTATCATTTCCAAATACCGCAATGCCGGGCAAACCTGTGTATGCGCCAACCGGCTATATGTGCAAAGCGGTATCTACGAGGCTTTTCTGGAAAAATTCACCGTTGCCGTGAAAAATCAAAAAGTAGGGCCGGGTATCGAACAAGGCGTCAGTATCGGTCCGCTTATCAACACCGAGGCCTTGGAAAAAGTGGAACGCCTTCTGGGCGACGCCGTGCACAAAGGCGCAAAGGTGCTGACCGGCGGGCGGGCGCTGCAAGGCACTTTTTACGAACCCACCGTGGTTGCCGGTGTGCAGACGGGTATGGATATTCTGGAAGAAGAAATATTCGGCCCGGTAGCTCCCGTCACCCGGTTTGAAACGGAGGAAGAGGTGGTGAAAATGGCAAACGATACGCCTTATGGCTTAGCCGCCTATTTCTACGGACGCGACGTGGGTCGCATTTTCCGCGTAGCCGATGCCCTTGAGTATGGCATGGTTGGAGTGAACACCGGTATTCTGGGCACTGCCATTGCGCCGTTTGGCGGTATGAAAGAAAGCGGGATCGGCCGGGAAGGATCGAAGTACGGGATCGGGGAGTTCCTGGAGATCAAGTATGTGTGTGTGGCGGGGTTGTGACCGCAGGGAGGGCCGGGACAAACAAAAACCGCGGAGTTTGGGCTCCGCGGTCTTCCGTGTAATCGGTATTAACAAAATCGGTAAGTGGCAATGGCTGAGTCTCTCGTTTATCGAACGAGGAGCTTTCCGGAGGCTACCGGCCTACCCTTGTCAGTGGTAAGCCGGTAGATAAGTATTCCTGCCGGAAGGTGATGTCGGGACAATCGGAAAGTGGGACTGGAGTAGGATTGATTAAAAATATTTCTGCCAATCAGATCGTACACTTCCAGCCGGAAGCCGGGGACTTGTACGCCGGATATTTCAAAAGTAGTGCTTTCGTCGAAGGGGTTGGGATACACTTTGACGTTAGCATTCGGGAAGCGGGGGTCGATAACGGGTACGAAGAGGAAGCTGTCCTGCGTACACACGGTATGGAAAGTCAGGTTCGTTTGAACCGGAGCGTTGAAGTCGAAATAGATAGCAGCGCTGTTGAAGATTTTCGTTTTGCACGGTACTTCCGGTTTTTGGGACACGCGGAATTTCACGTAACCTTCGTTGGCGCTGCTACCTTGAGGGAGTAGATTAGCATTAGGGAGGGTAAACTGCACGATGCCGTTGCCGTACACGTCGAAGTCGTACGGATGGCTGGCAGCACCTGGGTGCACCGTGCTTGGGTCGAGCCATGGCGACAAAGTGTCGCGCACGATGACTTGTTGCACGGTATCGGTTCCTGTGTTCTGGAATTGGATTAAAAACTCTAAATCGCTTTCTGGTGTGATGTAATGATTAACATCTAC
>JAKLJF010000165.1:0-256 GCA_023151335.1 Thermoanaerobaculia bacterium
CTACCTGGGCGCGGGTACCGTTTCAGTTCGACGGTATCGACGTGGGCTGGACGGGGGCCCTGCATTGGGATGTGGCGCCCAGCCGGGTAAAGGGCAATTTCAACGTCATTCCTTATGCCACGGCTGCCTTGTCGAAAGACCATGAGGCGAAAGAAGCCTGGAAAGTGAAACCCGGCGTGGGCCTCGACGCCAAGGTGGGTATCGGCTCGGGCCTGAACCTCGACCTGACCATAAATCCTGATTTTTCGCAGATCGA
>JAKLJF010000165.1:266-8975 GCA_023151335.1 Thermoanaerobaculia bacterium
CGTGATGTTACCCGAAAAACGCACTTTTTTCCTCGAAAATGCCGACCTGTTCGGCAATTTCGGCATACCGCCCATCCGTCCCTTTTTCTCCCGGCGCATCGGCCTGAACGACGATGGCGAGCCTATTCCCATTCTTGCCGGGGCGCGACTCACCGGCAACCTCGACCCCGACACCCGTATCGGCCTGCTGACGATGCAGACCCGCGCCAAAGCGGAAGAACCGGCACGTAACTACTCTGCCCTGGCCGTGCGGCGGCGCGTGTTCGGGCGCTCCACCGTGGGCGGCTATTTCCTCGACCGCGAAGAATTCCGCGACGGCGAACGCCAGAGCGACGGCTACAGCCGCAACGCCGGCGCCGAACTGCTGTTCACGTCGACCGACGGCACATGGAGCAGCTGGGCCACCTGGCACCACTCCTTCCGGCCCGGCAGTTCCGACGGGTGGGGCAATGCGGGCGTATTCTATTCAGGCCGGAAGTTCACGGCCCTGCTGGATGTGCTGCGGATGGGCGAAAACTATTACGCCGACATCGGTTTCGAACAACGCATCGAAAACTACGACGCGCGGCTCGATACGACAATCCGTATCGGTTACAACTTCATTTTCAATATTTTACAATACCGGATTTTCCCAAAATCAGACGCCGGCAGGCTCAATTATACGGAAATCGGCGCCGAATTGTTCCAGGTGCTCAACCCCGATGGAAGTTTTAACGAATCGTCCAACAAAGTGACCGTGACCTGGAATTTCAGGAACACCAGCGAAATTCAGGCAAATCTCTACCCGAACTGGGCCAATGTCCCGGTATCGTTCAAGTTCGACGACGACACCATCGCCCTGTGTCCTGCCCTGGATGCCGGGCGCTACCAATTCACCAACGCTGATCTGCAATGGACTTCCGACTACCGCAAACCGTTTTTGCTCTCGCTGTCTGCCGGGGCCGGCGGGTTTTATTCCGGAAAACAATATTCGGCCCGTGTGGAAGTCGCTTACCGGATACAGCCTGTGGTGAATTTCCGTCTGGCCGCGGCCTATAACCGGCTGGAGTTCCCGGCGCCCTATTGTGATGTTGAAATTTTTAACCTCACGCCGCGAATAGAGGTGTTTTTTGGCAAAAACCTGTGGTGGACCACCTTTCTGCAATACAATACGCAGGCGGACAACTTCAATATCAACAGCCGCCTGCAATGGCGTTTCCGGCCGATGAGCGATTTGTTCGTGGTGTACACGGATAACTATGCCGTGCAGGCGTTCGGGCCGAAAAACAGGTCGCTGGTGGTAAAGGTGAATTACTGGTGGTGAAAAATCACGACTACCAAGGCGGCTGATCTTATCAAACTATCCAAACCTGGCAGGCCGGGTCCCGTGCAGAGATGCCGGCCTGTTTTATTTCACCAGGACGCTTCCGGTTTATCGCTGTGTTTTACCATTTAAAATACCTGCCGGAAAATTTTTTGAAAAGTAAAAATTTGGACTTAGATTTGTCTCTACTATAAGACATTCTTTCTGAAAACAATTAGTCAAAATATTATTTCAAAAATTTTGCTGCCGGTAATCTGGATATTTCTGCTACTTACAGGGTGGGAGTTTCCGGAAAACCGAACGGGCCTGTTTTATACTTTCTTTTTCCCGGAAACAAACACTGAAATGCCTGAAAAGGGAAAAATACCGGATATGAATAATACCGGCCCAAGCCAGGACGAAGGGCCCGAACAGAAAAAAAACGGCAGCGAAAAAGAAGAAAAACCGGAAAAAGAAGAGAAGAAGGACAAACGGGATAATCTGCTACGCCTGTTGCCGCTTTCAAATCCGGATGCCGACTCTTCCACGAAAATCGACTTTCACTACGCCTCTTTTTTTCCCGACTCCATTGTCCGGGAAGTACTCGCTCCTCCTCCCGAGCATACTTAGCCCTGTTTTAGTTTTTTTATGATACTGTCCGGATTCTACCAGGCAGGGTTTGGTGTATTTAACTGAAAAAACGGCAACGTTCTGCCGTTGACCCTTCTTGCGACAAGGCCAGGTGGAGCCCGGTTTTTCCAAACAATAACTTATCTTTTGTTATGAATACGCAAGACCGGGGCACACTGTCCCAACGCTTATCCTTTTTTTTAAATCCTATTGACGGCAGATACGAAGACCTCAAGCGCGGCAGCCTGCCCAAAAATATACTGAAAGACCTTACGGCGGGACTTATCGTGGCTATGGTGGCTATTCCGCTTGCCATGGCCAGCGGCCTGGAGCCGGAACAAGGCATTGTGGGCGGAGCGATTGCAGGGCTCATCGGCGCCCTGTTCGGTGGCTCCAAATATCAGGTATACGGTCCCACGGCGGCATTTATACCGGTCATCGCACAGATCACGGGGAAATATGACCACGGATTCCTTGTATTTATCTCCCTCCTGGCCGGCATAGGTTTGATTTTTGCCGGGCTGTTTAAAATGGGAAAATTAGTGGAAAAAGTGCCACATTCCATCGTAGTGGGATTCACCATAGGCATTGCCATAGTCATCGCTTTTTCACAGGTCGGCGAAATATTCGGGCTTCAACAAAAGGTGGGCTATGGAATAGTCACGCAGATGACCGTTTTGGGAACCTATATCAATGAAACCAATATTTACGCTGTGCTGCTGGCCGCCATTACGTTTGCGATCTGCAAATTAATGCTCAAAGTGTCCTCTTTCATACCGGGGCCGCTTTTAGCGTTGGGCTTCGGTTTTATCGCGGCCAAAACCTTCTGGGCCGACAAAGGGCTCATTGTCATCCGGGATAAATACGGGAGCATCCCGACCGACTTTTTAGTGATGACTCCGCCGGTCATACCTGAAACGGTGAATGGCGCCATGCTTTTCGATATTCTTTATTTCGCCGGCGCTTTTTTCATCGTCGCGGCCATTGAAAGTTTGCTTTGTTCACGGATGGCCGACCGCCTGGCCAATAATACCGGCCAGAAGTTCAATCCCAATAAAGAACTTTGGGGGCAGGGATGGGTCAATATTGTCACGCCTTTATTCAACGGATTTCCACATACCGGGGCGCTGGCGCGCACGGCGGTCAATATCCGGCTCGGAGCCGTTTCTCCACTGGCGGGTATTGCCAAATTTGGTTTCAAACTTTTGCTGGCCGCATACCTGGCCACCTACCTTGAATCGGTGCCCATGGCCTGCATCGGCGGCATTTTGTTGTATGTAGCCAGCGGAATGGTGAAGGTGCAGGAGATCAAAGAAATATTGGGGCAAAACCGTTTCCATATTGGTCTTATGGTGTACACCGCGGTCATGGTTCCCTTATTCGGATTTATGCCAGCCGTCGTGTCGGCTATTCTGATCTTTATTTGTGCGTACCGTTGGCTGCATGCCCCGCCGGCTTACAAGCCATTGGCCTGAAACAAACATATATTTGGTATTGTTCTTAAACCGTCAAATCCAACCGCTCCGAATGAGCGCAAAGAGCCTTTTGAATGCGGGAAACCCTTGGAAATAAAAATGTAATTTTGCAACGCCATTCGCCTCTGATTTATGAGCAAGAACATCACCGTAATTTTAATCGACGATGAACTGGATTCCCTGAATGCGCTCGAAGAGCAGATTAAATTGTATTGCCCCGGCGTAAAAATTCTGGGCGCCTATGATGAAGCCAGGAAGGGCCTGGAGGCCATTCGTGCGCAAAATCCTGATGTCGTATTTCTGGATATTCAAATGCCGGGCATGACGGGCCTGGAACTCGCCAAAGCGATAGGCCCGGACAATGCGCGGGTCATTTTTGTTACCGCATACAGTCAGTATGCCCTTGATGCCATTAAGCTCAGCGCACTGGATTATTTATTGAAGCCCGTGGATCCGGATGAGTTGATCGCGGCCGTTGAAAAAATCAGGACAAAATCAGCCGGCAAACAGTCGGGTGATCCCAACCAATTACCCATATTGGATCATTTACTGCATGAAGCGCAGAGCCAATCGTATTCGCAGGATACCATTATCGGTCTGCCTGACGAGAAAGGTATTAACTACGTCAGAATCAAAGACATTATCCGGTTGGAAGCGCAACGGAACTATTGTATGTTTTATTTTCTGGATGGGTCAAGTACACTCGTATCCAAGAATATCGGCACATTCACCGACGGATTTCAAAAATACGAATTGGTGCAGGTGCATCGCGCCCATGTAGTCAATTTGAAACATGTCAAACGTTATGTCAGGGTAAACGGTCCTTATTTGCAAATGTGCGACGGTAGCGTGGTGCCGGTTTCAAAAGGCTTCAAAGACGACTGGTGAGCGCCCGGTTCACCCGAAAACGGTATTTGTACGTTGAAACAGGCTGTCAGTACATTCGTCCGGCATAGGGATCATATTAATAATACATTTGTTCGTTATAAAATCAAGGCTATGGCACTAACTTACTGGAATGTCAGCAACGCCGGTGGCCCCGGCAATCTCACCGCTTATACACAATTCTACGACCTTGACCGGCAAATGGTTATGCAACAAGGTGGCGTCGTATCCGTCGGGCTGGTAAATTACCAGTTTCAGGGTTTTAATCTGACGGTATTTGCCGCCCGGAACAGCAGCAACGAAATATTTGGTTTGGTGGCACTGCCCTGCCCGCCATATCACCATCTGCAGATGGCCGAAGCCATACCCGGTAATATTCTTTCCTGACCAATTCAATCCATCAGATATGCCAGTGTATAAATATCCAAACCCATTAACCGGGTACGACACCAGTAAAATTGACGCGATAAAGGCTTTGCTGGCCGGCCCTGCGCTTGGCTGGATGTCGGAAGAAAACGATAAGCTGCTCTCCGACCTGCAGGCCAACATTTTGAAACATCACAACAAAAGGCATTCTGAATACCATTTTATTCAATTTAAAGAAGGCGAAGCGCCGGCGGCCAAGGAATGGCTTACCCGGTTTGCAGAAAAAATTACCAGTGCAAAAACCCAACTGGTTAATGGCTCCAGGGATAAATCCCCTGTCATTTCTATCGGCCTCACTTATGCCGGCTACCGTTACCTGGGCATACCGGACAGTGTAATTCCCGATAGTCACGCGTTCAGAATGGGGCTTACAAACAGGGTGCGCCTTGACCAGAACAAGGTGGAAACACAATTGGCCGGTATTCCGCAGGTACATGTCATTCTCCTGTATGCCTGTGACGAACCGCCCGGAAAAAAAGCAAACATTCAACTCGATCTCCATCAAAAACAATTAATGGGCGATCTGAATAAATTCGGAAAGCGGTTTTATCTTTCTATGGGAACAAAAGAAAATCCGTTACATGAAGATTATCATTTTGAGGAAGGTATCAGCAATCCGGTATTTTTCCCGGATGCATCCCTTGGCAAAGACCGAAAAGCGTATAAAAAAACGGATGTTGCGCCACTCGACCTGGTACTGATTTTGGACAAAGGCGGGAACCAGAAATTCAGTTGTGGCAGCTTTGGCGCCTTTATGAAACTGCGTATCAATGATAAAGCGATAAAAGCGCTGGAATCGGAAATCAAAACCAAGGCGCAGGCCGGCAGCATGAACGTCGGCAGCGATTTTATCAGGGCGGCTCTTGTAGGCCGGTTTACCGATGGCACGCCTTTTAGCCTTTCAGATACGCCCCGCGCCAACCCGACCAATCATTTTGATTACAATGAGGTGATTCGCCTGAAGAATGTCAGGGCCGCCGAAACGGATGAGGAAGGCGTCCGCTGCCCTTTCTATGCGCACATCCGGAAAGCCAATCCCCGGACGCCGGAAACCCGTTCTGTCCGTATCGCCCGCCGGGGCGTATTCTATAATGAAGACGGCAAAGAAAAAGGCCTGTTGTTTCTATCCTTTCAGAGAAGCCTTGGAGACCAGTTTGAAGTTATCCTGAACAACTGGATGCTCAACCGTTATACCCATCTATTGGATAAGGATGAAAAAGGTGAACCGAAAAATGTCGATGCCGGAAAAGACATCCTGTTCAGCACTGCCGGCGACACTTATCAATTTTCCACTGCCTGGAATGAACACCAAAATGCGCGCCAGGCCAAATCCTTCAAAATAACAGTGCCTGAAACGATAGTGGATTTTCTGGGTGGAATCTATTTTTTCACCCCTTCCATTTCGTTTTTCCGCAAACTGGCGCCGGCTAAAACCAACAGGGCTGCCGCAAGCCCTCCGGGCAGCGTGCCATTTTTACCCGGAACGGAAATATTTCTCAAACAGGATCAAAATCCGGGCCACATGCCGCATCAAAGAGCGCCGGAAAGCCCGGCAATGTTGTATTTTATCGCGGGAACGGAAGTGCAGCTCCAACCGTCTGAAAAATAACCGGTTTTAAATTCCTGTAATTTTGAAAATAATTACCCAAATACTCCTGATCGCGTTGCAGATTGGCGTGGCCCGTTTGATTGCTCAAACGACGAACGTGCTATGGTACCATAAAACCGGCACGGCAGAAGGCCTATCCTCCCAGGATTTCAACTTCTATGTTTACGTCGATTCGGAAGGTTTTTCATGGATCGGTTCCAGCGCGGGACTAAACCGCTTCAACGGGACACAGGTAAAACGATACCGCTCCGATTTCAGGGACAGCGCCGCGCTGTTTGGCGAAAATATTCAAAGCCGCTTTTTCGAAGACCAATATCGCAATCTTTGGTTCTGTACTTATGAGGCCGTGCATTGTTATGATCGTCAGCATGATAATTTTCGCCATTATTTTATCACCGACAGCACGGGTGCTCCTGTAAAGGAAGATTATTACGTGATCCATCTCGAACAGGACAGCCTCTTATGGTTCCGGGCAGGCAACGGCATCTACCGGATCAATATCCTCGACCCGGATAAAACAGATAAATCCTTTTTTCTTGCCGAACCACTGTTCACGACATTTCATTTTCACGGACAGGCTGGTCTTGGAAAAGATAGTTCTGTACAATATATTTTTACTTTCACCAATGAAAAACAGGCCGGCATAGAGTGTTTCGGCATCGAAAACGGCCGGCTGACCGGTAAACATGCCTTTTTCGACCGCCCCGATCGAAAACTGCCCGTTTTGGGTGTCTTTCAGTTATACTTCGAAAACAAGGACAATATTTGGCTGTCTACCGGGGAGGGGCTGGCGAAATGGCAATTGTTCAATACGGAAACTATCCGGATATTCCCCTTCCGGTTTAAAGGCTACTCCTATTTTGTGCCGGACGGCGACAGATATTTTTTAACCACGTTTTTAGGACAGGGCTTGTTCCGTTTTGAAAAGGAAAGCGGACAATATACGCCCATTCAGTTGCGACCGGTAAAAGAACACAATGCGCCTGTCCTAACCGATCTGCGGAATATCTACCTGGACCGGACGGGCGTTGTCTGGATCACCGTACCCTTCCATGGCGTGATTTATGCCAGCTTGCACAAGAAAAAATTTGACGCCTTCCCGGACCCCCCTTTTATCCGGAATAACAGGCTGGTCTCCCGGAATTTTATTGAAAATCCCGACGGCAGTATCTGGAGTAATTACAGAGGCGGGATCATGCGGATCGATAAAAATGGAAACCTGCTCGAAAAGATAACGCTGCCGCCAAACGCCTCGGGGGTCAATTATATTTTAAAACACCCCGACGGCGCCATTTGGGCGGCTACAACCGGTGGAGTGTTCCGGTGCCCGGGGTCGGGCAGCCCGTGCGAAGTAATTCCCGGCACGGAAAAAATTGATTTTTTGTATCTGTATTCCCTCCATTGCGGCCAGTTACTGGGCACTACTCTCATAAACGGGATTTTCAGTATCGATAAGAAAAACCGCGGGTGGCGTATCCGTAATGTCGCGCGCAGCGGCTACTCGGGCTTTACTTCCGTTTATGAAGATAAAAAACATCAGATATATATCTGCCGCAACGAATCTGCCGTCGATCTCTTTGCCTGTAACGGCGATTCCCTGTATCTGACGGGTACGCTGCCGGTCAACGGGGCGGTGAATGGCTATTACGAAGATCCGGACGGGCAAACCCTCTGGATCGCAACGGCTTACGGACTGGTCAAAACGGACATTCGTCAACCCGGTAAATCGTTGTTGTATTTTACCCAAAAAGACGGCCTGGCCGACAACAACGTCCTCAGCATAGCAGCCGACAATTCCGGTAATCTCTGGCTCGGAACTGCCGGTGGCCTGACGTCCTTTTCTTTGGACAACAAATCTTTCCGGAATTACCGGATGGCCGATGGCATGCAGTCCGTTCAGTTCGACAAATTTGCTGCCCTGAAACGGCGCGACGGAGCAATGTGGTTCGGTGGCGCAGCCGGAATTACGGTGGTGCCGGCAAGGGCGCCCGGAAATTTAAACACTCCCGCCGGGATACTGATCACGGAAATAAAAGTGAACGATACCATGCCCGACAGAATTATCTGTTCGGAGACCGGAACATTCAATCCGAACCTGGTTCGAAAACTGGTGCGCGATTACAAAGACAATACTTTGTCCTTTTCCTTTGTTGCCGTCGACTACGCCGACCCTGGCGGTACTGCGCTCCGGTATAAAATGGAAAGAATAGATAAAACATGGGTGACCCTGGAAAGGGGAGCGCCCGGATTTGCCCGTTATCCGAATCTACCCCCGGGCGAATACATTTTTAGTATTCATGGCGCCAACAGCGACGGTGTTTGGAATGAAACCCCGCGCCGCTTAACCATCAGGATTTTACCGCCATTCTGGCAAACCTGGTGGTTCCGGGGCGGCGCAGGGA
>JAKLJF010000166.1 GCA_023151335.1 Thermoanaerobaculia bacterium
AAGCGCCGAAGGCGCCGGCCTGGTCATCGGCTGGCGAAAAGACGAACAGGATTATAACGGCCGTATCCAATACCTCGATCCGGGCGGCGGCGCGCCGTACGATATCAATTTTCCCTGCGAATCTTTTGTGCCGCGCTACGCCGTGGAAGACGGCGCCAGGCGCTTCTGGATCGCCGACGCCAACGACGATTTCCGGTATTACGACGCCGTGGCCGGCAAATGCGAACGTTTTCGATTTAATTCGCCTTACAACGAAGCTTGTTACGAAATTGCCGTCGCCCGCAACAAGGTGTACGTGGCGCCGCCCGGCTACGACGTGAACCTGAATGCCAATTACTTTGGTTTCGGTATTTATATTCTGGATACCGACGGCCAGTGGAAGCGGTTTTACGGCGAATCAAACCCCGAACTGAAAGACGGCGATTGCGACAGAAGCTGGTGGCGCGTGGCCCCGCATCCCAACGAAGACAAGTTTTACGTGGGCAGTTTCGTAGGCGGACTGGTGGAAGCGACCAGCGGCGGCGCCGAGACCAAATGTTACAACCAGTACAACTCCATCCTGCAAAATGCGGGCGCATCGGGCGCCAACCGCACGGCTATCAGCGGCATGGCCTTCGACGACGCCGGCAACCTCTGGATTTCCAACTACGACGCCGGGGCGCCTATTGCCGTGCTCAAAAAGGACGGTACGCTGCGCAATTTTTCGGCAGCGCCGTCGAACAACCTGCTCCAGGTAGCCGTCGACCGCAACGGCTACAAATGGTTCGTAGTGGGGTTCAACGGCGGCGTGCTGGTGTACGACAGCGGCCAGGACATCGACAGTCCGGGCGACGACCGTTACCGCCAGATCACCACCTCCAACAGCGTGTTGCCCACCAACAACGTCAACTGCGTGGCCGTCGACCTCGACGGCGACGTGTGGGTAGGGACACAACAGGGTACCGTGAGTTTCGAATGTGGCAGCAACGTGTTCGACAACAATTGCAAAGGTTCGCGCCGCATCGTGAATGTGGGCGGGTTCAACGGCTATTTGTTGGAAAACGAGGAAGTCCGCACCATTGCCGTGGACGGCGCCAACCGCAAATGGTTTGGCACAGCAACGGGTATTTTCGTGCAATCGGCCAGTGGCGAAACCGAGGAGGCGCATTTCACCAGCACCAACAGCCCCCTGCTGGACAACAGCATCAACGATATTGCTATCAACCAGCTGACGGGAGAAGTGTGGATCGGTACCGCCAAGGGGCTCATTTCCTACCGGGCGGAAGCCACCCAGGGCGGGCCGCTCCACTCGGAAAAAGCATACGCATATCCCAATCCGGTGCAACCGGGTTACGACGGGCCTATTGCCATTTACGGCCTGGCCCGCGACGCCAACATCAAGATCACCGACGTGTCGGGCAATCTCGTGTATGAAGGGAAAGCCCTCGGGGGGCAAGCCGTGTGGAATGGCCGCGATTACCTGGGCCGGCGGGCTGCGAGCGGGGTTTACCTGGTGTTTGCCACCAGCTCGGAGTCGTTCGAAAGCCCGGATGCCATCATTACGAAGGTGGTGATCCTGAACTGAATTGCGTTAAATTTCAGAATTGATCTCCCGGAGTTTTTTCTCCAGTTCGCGCACTTTTTTCTGTAATTCCGGCAAGTTTTTAAACACGACGTATGCCCGGATAAAATCGTTGTAGTCGAAAGCCGGCGCCCCGAACAGCGCCTGGTTGGGTTCTTTTACGGAGGAAGCGATGCCGCTCTGGGCCTGAACGCGGGTGCCGTCGGCGATGGTGATATGCCCGGAAATGCCGGTCTGGCCGCCGAGCTGCACATTTTCGCCGATCTTGGTGCTTCCGGCCACGCCGACCTGGGCGGCCATTACGGAGTTTTTGCCCACCTCGACGTTATGGGCGATATGCACCAGGTTGTCGATCTTCACGCCGTCGTGCAGGACGGTACTGCCCAGTGCCGCGCGGTCGATGCAGGTGTTGGCGCCGATCTCGACGTTGTTTTTCAGCACCACATTACCGACATGCGGAACTTTTTTCCAGGTTTTATCCGGCTGTGGCGCAAAGCCGAAGCCATCGGCGCCAATCACGGCATTGGCATGCAAGGTGCAATTGTCGCCGATCACACAGTTGTGGTGGACGCGTACGCCGGGAAACAGTTTGCAGTTGTTTCCGATCCGGACATTCCGGCCAATAAATACCTGTGGGTATATCGTGCAATTTGCGCCAATACAGGTACCTGCTTCCACCACCGAAAAAACACCGATAGAGGTTCCCATGCCGATTTGCACATCGGGGTGTACCGACGCATTTTCGGAAACCTGTGGAATGGCGCCATTCGGATGCAGCAGGTCGCTGAATTTTTCCAGTAAAAAGGCCAGGCTGCTGCGTACATCGTCGACCCGGATCAGCGTGGCCGAGACAGGTTGCGTCGGACGGAAGGTTTTGTTTACCAGTAATATGGACGCTTTCGTGGTATAAGCAAAAGGCTCGTAACGCGGATTATCCAAAAAGGCCAGATCGCCTTCCCCTGCTTCTTCGATGCGGGCCGGCTGGCGTACGACAGCATCCGGATTGCCTTCCAGAGTGCCATTGAGCAGTTGAGTGAGTTGTGCGGCCGTAATGTCCATGCCGGAACTTGAATGATAACGAATAAAATGAAACGAAATACAGGTTCTCTGAAAATTCCGGCAAAGGTACGGAATATGGCGGGTAGCGCTAAAGGTCAATTTTCATCAAAACCGGACAATGGTCGGAATGCATCACGGTGGTCAGGTGCCTTGTATCGGTGATGTGTTCGGCGAGGTTGTCCGTGACGGACTGATAATCGATCCGCCAGCCTTTGTTTTTACCGCGGGCGCCAGCCCGGAAGCTCCACCAGCTGTATTCCACCAGTTCGGGATGTACTTTGCGGAAGGCGTCGGTGAATCCGTTTCCGAACCATTTCGACATCCAGGCGCGTTCTTCGGGCAGGAAGCCGCTGGATTTTTTGTTTCCTTTGGGATCGTGTATGTCGCGTTCGGTGTGGGCAATATTGTAGTCGCCCACGATAATGAGTTTGGGGCGTTCTTTTTTCAGTTCCTGAATCCAGCGGTAAAAATCGTCGAGAAAAACCATTTTGAAGGCCTGCCGTTCTTCTCCCGTAGTGCCGGAGGGGAAGTAGCAATTGAGCAGCGACCAGTCGCCGAAATCGGTGCGCAGGATGCGGCCCTCGCGGTCGTATTTTTCCATACCGCAGCCCATTACCACGTTATCGGGTTCGCGCAGGGAAAGGGTGGCCACGCCGCTGTATCCTTTTTTCTCGGCGGAATGCCAGTAGTGCCGGTAGCCCAGCATTTCCACTTCGAGCAGGGGGATATCGTCCGGGTGGGCTTTGGTTTCCTGCAAACAAACCATGTCGAACCGTTCGCGGCTGAGCCATTCCAGGAAGTTTTTTGAAATAGCCGAACGCAGGCCGTTGACGTTATAGGAAATAATATTCATAACTTAAACCGGTTAATCACTCAATCACTCAATCACTCAATCACTCAATCACTCAATCACTCAATGTTACTCCACGAGGGTGCCCACCGGTTCGCCTGTCACGATGCGGCGCAGGTTGTCGGGGGAGTTGATGTCGAATACGATGATGGGCATGTTGTTTTCCTGGCAGAGGGTGAAGGCGGTCATGTCCATTACGGTAAGGCCGAGGCTGATGACTTTGGCAAAGGTCAGGCGGTCGAATTTTACGGCGGTCGGGTCTTTTTCCGGATCGGCGGTATAGATGCCGTCGACGCGGGTGCCTTTCAGGATCACATTGGCGCCGATTTCGCTGGCGCGCAGGGCAGCGGCGCTGTCGGTCGTGAAGTAGGGGTTGCCGGTGCCTGCCGCGCAGATCACGACCCGGCCTTTTTCGAGGTGCCGGATGGCGCGGCGGCGGATATAGGGCTCGGCAATGTTTTCCATTTTCAGGGCGGTCATCAGGCGGGTGTACACCCCCCGGCTTTCGAGTGCGCTTTGCAGGGCCAGGCCATTGATGACAGTAGCCAGCATACCCATATAATCGCCGGTTACCTCTTCGATGCCGGAGCCTTCCGACTGGATGCCCCGGAAGATGTTGCCTCCGCCGATCACCACGGCCACTTCGACGCCCAGGTCGTGCAGTTCCTTGATTTGGTAAGCGTAGTGTTGGAGCATGTCGGCGCTGATGCCGAATTTTTGTTTACCCATCAGGCTTTCGCCGGAAAGTTTCAGCAGGATGCGTTTGTATTTTAACGGCATGTTCAAGGCGCGTTTTTCCCTTTTTTATGAAATTTTACGACCGGGGCGCACGATTAAAGGCAAAAAAAACCCTCCAAACGATTATTCGTTTGGAGGGCTAAGTTTTATTTCAGCGGGGAAAAACCCCGTGGGAGTGTGATATTGCATGATGTCGTGGCACTGACTTTACAAGTCCGGCTGCAAAGATAAGGTGGCTTTGCCAATTCCTGCATGAAAAAGTGGTATCAAAAAGAGCGGCTGCGTCAACGCACAGCGTCGGCGCAGCCGCTTCAAATCCCTGCTCTGCCCCTCTAATTTGCCGATTGGCCGCGTAAAAATGATTTCAACGGGCACCAGCCCAGCAAACCGCGTAAAAACAGGGGTAATGCCAAAATGGTTAACCACGTTTGCCCTGTAAAAATGCCAATTATGACTACGGCCATCATCAGCAGATAGGAAATAATTACTTCGGCAAGCGACAAATTATACTCAAACTTCATTGTGTAAAAAGATTTTAGATGTTCACCGGGGGCAAATGTCGTCAGGCACTGCAGCCTGGAAAATGAGTGGGGTCATCGCATTGGATGATTTTGGTCAGATCAGACCCTCATAGCGTGAAACAAGCCCGAAGCAGCATTTTCAAATCCTCCGGCGTTTAGTCATTTAACCATAAATTTAACCCGGAATTATGGATGATCTTTACACTATCCGAAACCTGTTGGGCATAATTGCCCTCTTTCTTTTTTCGGCAGTCAACACGGTGGTGAGCGCCATTACGCTGGGCGGTTTGGCTATTGCAGCGGTCGCCCTGGTGGTTTTCATGTTTTGGATATTATTAACCTATCCATAAAAATATACCTTGTAATGATGAGAAATGATTATTCCGGAATAATCGGGCACTTCCTTTTTGCCTTTCTTCTTTTGGTCATCCCGGCTCCCGCTACTGCTTCAGGCCTTGCCGATGCGCCGGGCATGGATGCAGGTGGAAATTCGTCTGTCCGCAGTGTCCAGGACGACCATAAACTCAGTTTTGGTGAAAAACTGGCTTTCAAGATCCTTCAAAAAAAATGGGAGAAAAAGGTCCGGAAAAACAGGGCCCGGAATCCCGGCGTCTTCGAAGGGACAAAAGGGGAAGCAGACGAATCGCACTACAACCCGGTTTCTTTCATATTCGGTCTGCTTAGCATCGGTTTTGTTATCCTTGCATGGGCCGGCAGCGAGTTGGCGGCGCTATTGCTGGTACTGGCCCTGGTACTGTCAGTAGTCGGTTTGGTCATGGGCATTTCATCTTTGCGGAAAGGTTATCCTAAAAGGGGCTTGGCTGTTGCCGGGACAGTCGTTTCGGGTATTGGCCTGGGAATGACGATTTTGACAGGGTTTGTGATCGCTTTGTTGCTCCTTTCTTTCGGATAGTGAAGTTTAAGGGGAGGCCTTCCCGGTAATGGCAGTAGTCGTTTATACAGGAAAATCTACGATTGCCGGTAGATCAGAAAATAAACGGCAACGATAAAAGCAATGAGCACGGCAAGCGCGGTCATGGCCGACCAGAAGATGATCTCCGAATGGATCGTGCGTTTCCCGTTTTTGGGTATAAAGCCGCCTTTTTGGTAGATGTATACCTGGAGCGCGACCCCGGCGACCGCCAAGACAGATAAAACAGCATATCGGGCAGATTTGTCTTCGACAGATTGGGCAAATATCCAGAATGCGCTTATCAATACAAAAATGGAAACGAAAGCTACGAGGAAATGAGAGGTATAACCGCGTTTGATTTTATTTTCCATAGTCAAAAAGATATTGAAACAGTTTAACGCCTCAAAATCGGGAGAGTTCAGTTCCCTGTGCCATTTAATGCGTCTGCCCTGTGGCGCTTTCCCAAAATGACAACGGCTGCCCTCTATTCAGCGGGCAGCCGTTGCATTTTTATACGCCGTCAAACTGACGGCGTTACAGGGCCACGTGTTTGAAGCCGGTGACGGTAAGACCGCCATCGAGGCTTTGCAGGTATTGTAGCACCGTTTGGTCGTTGTTTTTCACGTATTTCTGGCTGAGCAGCGTGTTCTCCTGGAAGAATTTGTTCAGGCGCCCCATGGCGATCTTGTCGAGCATGTCTTCCGGTTTGCCTTCGTTGCGGGCCAGTTCTTTGCCGATTTCGATCTCTTTTTCCACAATTTTCGGGTCCACGTCGTCTTTGCTCACCGATACCGGGTTCATGGCCGCGATCTGCATGGCCACGTTGCGGCCGGCTTCTTCGTGGCCGGCTTTGCTCAGGGCTACCACCACGGAGCGTTTGTTGTTCGAGTGGTTGTAGGTGAGCACCTGGGCGCCTTCGATGCGCTCGTAGCGGCCGAGTTCGATCTTTTCGCCGATCACGCCGTTTTGTTCGCCTACTTTTTCGCCGATGGTGACGCCGCCTTCAAACGGCAGTTTCAGCAGATCTTCCAGTGTGGCCGGGTAGTTGGCCAGGGCGATATCGGCCATTTTCTGGGTGAGGGCAATGAAGCCTTCATTGCGGGCCACAAAGTCGGTTTCGCATTGCAGGGCCACGATGATGCCACGCGTTTGGCCGGCATTGGTTTGGGCGATTACCACACCTTCGCGGGCTTCGCGGTCTTCGCGTTTGGCGGCTTTGGCAATACCTTTTTTACGCAGAACGTCCACCGCGGCGTCGAAATCGCCTTCGGCTTCCTGGAGTGCTTTTTTGCAGTCCATCATGCCGGCGCCCGTCATTTCGCGGAGTTTCTGAATATCGGAAGCGGAAATTTTTACTTCGCTCATTTATGATTGAGTGATTGAGTGATTGAGTGATTGAGTGATTAGGCCTCGGCGCCTTCTTTTTCCTCGCCTTTGATGGCCTTGCGTTCTTCCAGACCTTCGCGGATGGCTTCCGTGAGGTAGTTGGTGATGAAAGCGATGGCTTTGGAGGCGTCGTCGTTGCTCGGGATGGCGAAATCCACCAGGGTCGGGTCGGAGTTGGTGTCTACCATACCGAAGGTTTTAATGCCCAGTTTGCGGGCTTCGGCCAGGGCCAGGTGTTCGTGGTGGATATCGACGATGAACACGGCGGAGGGCAGGCGGTTCAGGTTGGCGATACCGCCGAGTTGCTTGTCCATTTTCGCGTGTTCGCGGCTCAGCGTCAGGCGTTCTTTTTTGGTGATGCTGGTCAGCGTTGTGTCGGCGAGCATGCGCTCGATGTTATTCATCTTTTTGACCGACTTGCGGATGGTCATAAAGTTGGTCATCATACCGCCCAGCCAGCGCTCCGTTACGAAAGGCATACCGACGCTTTCAGCGGCTTTTTGCACGATGTCGCGGGCTTGTTTTTTCGTGGCCACGAACATGATCTTTTTGCCGCTTTTCGCCATGGCTTTCAGGGCCGTGGCCGAGCGCTCCAGACATTCGGCGGTGCGGTTCAGGTCGATGATGTGGATACCCTTGTGCTCCATGAAGATATAGGGCGTCATTTTCGGGTTCCACTTTTTACGCAGGTGACCGAAGTGGCAGCCGGCGTCCAGTAATTCTTTATAAGTAGGCTTTTGCATTGTTCAAAAGCGATTGTGGTGAATGTTGAAAGGTTGATTCGTTTATTTGTTGAGTTGTTGATTTGATGATTTGCCGCTCGAATCAACAAATCAACAGATCAACGCATCAACAAAAAATCAGCGTTTGGAGAACTGGAAGCGTTTGCGCGCTTTGGGTTTGCCGTACTTTTTGCGTTCCACGGCGCGGCTGTCGCGGGTGAGGAATTTTTTATCCTTGAGCGGCTTTTTGAACTCTTCGTTCAGTTTTACCAGCGCGCGGCTGAGGCCCATGCGTACGGCTTCGGCCTGGCCTTTATAGCCGCCGCCGCGTACGTTAACCTTCAGGTCGTAGATGTTTTCCACGCCGACCACGCCGAACGGATCGGTCACGTTGTGCTGTACGTGTATTTGAGGGAAGTATTCGCGGTAGTCTTTGCCATTCACCGTGATCTTGCCCTCTCCTTTCATCAGATACACCCGGGCGACTGCTGTTTTCCGGCGCCCGATGGCATTTATCATTTCCATAAATCAGTGAGTGATTGAGTGATTGAGAGATTGAGTGATTGTTTTCGCGGGCCCGGAAGGATAGTTCCGGCGATGCCTTTCGAAAACTGCTCAATCTAGAATTTAATGTTTTCCGGTTTTTGCGCGGCATGCGGATGGTCGGCGCCGGGGTACACGAACAGGCGTTTGTACACCTGGCGGCCCAGTTTGGTTTTGGGCAGCATGCCTTTTACGGCGCGTTCGATGATGCGGCGCGGGTCTTTTTCCCACATTTCGCTGGCCGTCGTCAGGCGAAGGCCGCCGGGATAGAGCGAAAAGTTTTTGTATTCTTTCTGATCCCACTTCTTGCCGGTGAAACGCGCCTTGTCGGCGTTGATGACGATCACATAATCGCCCGTGTCGGCGTGCGGCGTGAAGCTGGGTTTGTTTTTACCGCGCAACACGGCGGCAACGTGGGTGCACAGGCGGCCAACCACCTGGTTCTCGGCATCCACCACGTACCACTTGTGTTCCGCCTGTTCTTTGCTGACGGATTCCGTCCGGTAACTCAGCGTATTCATGCTTGTATGCTGTTAAAAATTGAATGGTTGAACCTGAAAATCAGGGGCTTTTTTGAAAGCGGGTGCAAAGGTACGACGACATTCCGGATTGTACAAGGAATTTTAAAAATATTTCCGGAAGGGGCATTTTTTGTAAACAAT
>JAKLJF010000167.1:0-4148 GCA_023151335.1 Thermoanaerobaculia bacterium
ACGTAGCTGATCGTATCCAGCGGCGTGGAAACCGGGCTGGCACAGGTCACGCAACTTAGATAATCGGACGGCGACCAGAAATACTGCGCAAAATCACCGGGACTGGGTAGTTGCACCGAACCGCCCCGCACCACGTAAAAAGTATCCGGGTCGGGCAAATCCGGGCCCGGCAGGTTGCTCAATACCACGCAGTGCGTGCTGTCGCAGCCGAGGCTCGACGTGAATGTCTGGCAATAAGTGCCCGCCGCACTTACCGGCTGGCCGAACAATTCCACGGTGTCTTTCGGGCATCGCGCGCGGGCTTCTTCCGTATGCGGCACTACTTCCAGCCGCAGGATCAGGATGCTGTCGCAGCCGGCGGCGTTGCTCAGGGTTTGCCGGTAGGCGCCGGGCTGCCCGGTGAGCGTTCCGAAAATATCCACCGGCGTACCTTCGCAGGTACGCACAATGCCCAGATCGAGCGTATCGGCGGGTAATACAATAACGGTAACCGATGCGCTGAGCGTGCAGCCCGCGGCGTTGGTGGCCACCACGTGGTAGGTTCCGGTTTGAAGCGGGGTGATGGTCAGCACGGGGTTGGAAGACGACAGATTACCCGGCCCTGTCCAGGCCCACGATACGGCCGGCGAAGTTTGCAGACTCAGCGGCTGGCCGGCACACACCATTGTATCGGCGCCAAGTAAAACGGGTGGAACCTGCACCTGCACGGTATACCGGTGTTCCAGGTCGCAGGCGCCGCTCATATCGCGAAGGGTTAGCTGGTAAAGCCCACTGTCAGTGGGCTTAAAAAGAATTTGCGAACAGGTATCGCAGGAGAGGCCCGGTACGGCTGTCCAGGAATAACTGTGCCCGGTTTCCGCTGAAACGCCTATTACAGCACTTTGGCCAAGGCAAATATTTTGAATGGCGTATGTTATATTATCCAGGTTTAACGGGTACACCACATCCGCACAGGCACAATTCTCCTCCGCGTGCAATACGACCAGGAGCCGGCAAACATCCTTTGCAGGCAAGGTATGGTTCAGTACCACGGTAGTTGTTGCGCCGGCGCCCAGCCCGCCCGGAATTTGCGCGGCGTCCGTTACCAGCAGCGTGTCTGCTGCCGACAATGCGCCGTCGCCGTCCACGTCGTGATAAATGGAGAAGACGGGCGCCGGCACCGGGAATGCGCTTTGGTTGTTCAACGCAAACTCCAGATGCAATACACCATCCGGTCCGACTGCGGCTATGCCACCGGAAACGACCACGTCCGGAATAGCGGCCGGGAAGATCAGCGTAGCCTCGCCGGTTGAAACGTATACGGTGCAGTCGGTTCCTGTCAGCGGGCAAAAACCCGCGCTTTGTTGCCGGGTCTGCACCCGCAACACGGCGCCGTCGCAGTTGGGCTGATCGCCCGATAAAACTTTAAATCCGAATTGGATCAGGCTGTTGGGCTGCACGCCCGCCGGCAGTGGCAGGCGCAATATGCCACCTGCCGTTTGCGGCGGGCTAGCCGGGGCGTTGAGGCCGGGCTGGTACGAGCCGGGCACGTACGTATAATCCGGTGGCAACAGCACAAAAATGCTGTCGCCTGCCTGGGCTGTGCCCGATAAAAGCACGTTGACCAAAACATTTCGCTCCGAATGGCAGAACAGTGGATTGCCGCCGCCTGGCCCTGCCGACAGGCTGATCTGCGCCGTGTAACCGGGCGTCAGGCCTTCCACGGGCAGCGGATCGCCGGCTTTGCGCAGCGCGTTGGCGGGTTTGCCGCACGACCATTCAGCCCGGGCGCCATACACGATCTGCGTATTCGACACCACGCCGCAATCGGCCAACACCTTGAAGCGGATTTGCAGGGCATTCTGCGGTTCGAGGTTTACCCCCGGCAATCCCGCTGTCGACAACCAGGGCTGAATAGCCGCCAGGTCCCATTCCAACAAATTGCCGCCTTGGAAAACGGGGTCTGGAATAGAGAAAAAAGCGCTGCCTGCCGGGTAAGCCATCTGGCAACTGCCCGGCACCAGCAGGAATCCTGCCGGTAGTTCCACCGTGGCAAAGGGTTTGTAGGCGTATCCCAGTTCGGCATTGGAAATTTCAAAAACAATATACTCGGTGCTGTCGCAAAGCGGCGCTTCCGCGGGCGTTTGAATGATATCCAGTTCGATTTCCGGGTTCATGGGCCGGAACAACAATTCCAGGGTTTTACGGGCGCAGGAGGGCGCGCCTGCCAGGAGGTGCGGCTGGCAGTCCCAACCGTACACTATCTGCAGGTGTTGCGGATCGCAGGTGTTGTTTTTGGCAAAAATGCGCAATGCCCAATTCCCCAGAGCAGGCAACTCGCCCAACTGGAAGACGCCATTGACCGGAAAGATCAGCGGACCGGCCGGCGAGAGCAGTTGAATGGCGAAATCGCTCAGCCCGCCTTCGGGGTTATTCCATTCGATCCAGTAGTTGGGCCCGGCCACGGGCGCTTTGTTTACTATAAACACATCGGTATGCACATCCGGTGTGGGAAAATCGAGCACGGTTTCGTCGGTAGTCATGGTGTCGCGCGCGGCGTTGGCAAGGAAACCTACCGCGTTCAGCGACTCGATGGTGTCCGGATCGGGCCGGCTGATGCAGCCGTTCCAGTCCAGTACTACCATTTGATCGGAGCGGGCCGGCCGGTTGAACTTGCAGTTGGGGGCAAATACAGCATTGTACCGGAAAAAATAGCCCTCGTCGGGCGGACTGGCGTAAGCCGGACGGAAATCCACTTCGAGTGAATCGCCGTGTATAAAATAGGGTAGGGGAAAGTTTTGCAAAACCGGGGTGTTTTCCTGCAGGTTAAAAAAACTCAATCCGGAAGAAAGCAGCGCCGCGCCCTGGGGAATAGTCAGCTGATAATGCCTGATGGCGTTCAGTGGCCGTACCTCGTACGGGAAAAGGTTTTCCCGCGCCACGCGGGCGGTGTAGCTGAATGGCAGTGCGGTGGCCGAGTTTCCGCAGGCTTTTATGCTGAATTGCGGGTGCGACATCGAATCCCAGACGCCCGAATATTGAAACATCAGCGTATCGAAATGCCGGTAATTCACCAGCCGGGGCGGCCAATGGGTATTGACGCCCATTTCAAAATTGATGAGCGGCGGGCGGTGCTGGTCGGAATACGGCACAAAGTTGAAACCCAGTTTATAATCCACCGTCAGGGTAACGGAATCGCCGCCCTCCAGTTTGAATCCCGGTGGAAGGCAAACGTCGTCCAGTTTGGAAAATTCAGGCGCGAAAACCTGGCTCATGGAAGCGAGCTGGTCGACCGGCGGTTGCGGTTTTACGTTCACCGGCGAAACAAACCCGAACAGACGGTTGTAGCCATCCGAACCCTGTTCCAGAGGACAAAAATAGCTCGCGTTTGCGCTGGAGTCCCAGATCATCAGACCGGACCGGATGACCATAAACGAATCGATGTTGGTCAGATGCTGACGCGCGGTGTTAGCCAGTTTGGGCCCGATTTCAAACGTGTCGAGCGTGTTGGCGTAGCCGAAATCGCTGGCGACAACTTCCGTGAACAACTGGTAAAACAACTGTTCAAATTCGCCGCACAGCACTTTGGTTGAAATAACCGCCTGCATCGTATCGCCGGCCAGGAAACGGTCGCGTCGTATTTTCGACAGATCCAGGCTTCCCGACAGATCGGCTACCCGGTTGTCGTCGTTATCCGCCAGCCCTAAATTGACGCGGCTGGCCCGGTAGCCGTGTTGTATCTTTTGGCAGGCCCCGTTTCCTCCGCCGCCACCGTCGCCACCCGGAATGAGGCAACTCGTATGGCTGCAAACCGTGCGCAGGCGGAATTTATCGCAGCGGGCCAGCGCGCAGCCCAGGTCCGATTGCAGGGTTGGGGTTAATGCCGCCGAGGTTTTTACCTCGAACCCGCAGGTGCCGCAGCTGTCGCCCGGCGGGGTTTGATATAAAGTAAAAATACCGGTTGCATCGGGGCCGTCAATTTCACCGAACGGCACGTACTGCGCGTTGTCGCTGCAAGTGGCGCGCAGGCAAAAGGGCATGCTCAGTACGCTTCCGTTCAGGGGTAGTTCAAAAGCCATTTGCACCCGTTGCACGGGCAGTGTGGCAAAAGTGGAATCGTTGGTGAAAAGTACCGGCAATTTGCCGCCCAATTCGGGCGGCGCGCAATC
>JAKLJF010000167.1:4158-8950 GCA_023151335.1 Thermoanaerobaculia bacterium
CCCCTGGGCAAGTCAAGCGTCAGCCACAGGTAGCCCGAATCGACCAGCAGGCGTTCACTCTGCACGATGTACTGGAAGTTGTACAACTGGCCGTCGTCCAGACATTCGCTGATACTGTAATACACGTCGGCCAGCAGGTTGTCTGTCTGGCGCTGATTGATGAAAGTTAAACTGCCGGATTCGGCGCATGCCTGCCCTAAATAATAAATTGTTTGAAACTGCGGAACCTCCGGCGCGCAGGCTTCGGAACAGTAGTAGGCGTCGAACAATACCTTCAGCGAATCCAGGGGTAAAATACCCGGCAGGTAAAAACTGACGCTGCCGGCAAACTGTACGCCGCAATCGGCCAGTTCGACCGTATCTGCCACTGCCGGCAAAATGGGCGTCACCGTACCGTTGTGCGCCAGGCGCAGCGAGCCGGGGTCGATACCGGTTTTATCGCTGAACGGAAAGGTGGTCAGGGTGACCAAAATTTCTTCCGAAACCGTTTGCCCGACGTTGGTAAATTGCAGCGTGCCGGAGGAGGGTAGCCGCGCGCAGTAGTCCCATCCAAGGGGATAAGTGGCGGTGAAGGCTATTTTCGGTCCCCGCGTCCAGGGCCATACGGTCACGTCGGCGTAGGCGCTGTCGCCCTGGCAGGGAGGAGCGGTTTCCGAACAACTCCAGTCCACGGAAATGCCTGTACGCACCGTTTCCGGATTTTCCGGACATTTGGTAATCGTGATCTTTTGTTCGATCACGACAGTTTCTCCGAATTCCGTTGAAATATGCCGTGTACAGACCGTTGTCGAATTGTTCCGCCGATGCACCCGCGACCTGTGCCTGAAAGTGCGTAATGACTGTTTCCCGTAAAAACAAATGTTTGATCGCGCCGAGGCGGGTATTTTGCACCGTAAAACGGCGAACGAACATATCGTCTTTTTCCCCCGCCACCGAGTCGTTTTCGACGCCGGTAATCACCAGCAGACCCGTTTGAATCTGAAACGCGGTGGTGGTGACCTGTTCCGACAAATTCCCCGAACGGGCGCGAATATTCAGCGTAAACAGCTGCGCGGAGTTGATGGCGTCGATCAGTCCGCAGCCTGCATACAGCAGCAACTGAACGTTGGCCGTTGCGCCGGGCAGCAAGCCGGAGAGGCGCAGTACCGGTTTTTCGGGATTGGAAGTGTCCGATTCCAACGCGCCGGCTACCGAGCCGGTCTGGTAGGTCAGGCCGGCGGGCAGTTCCAGTTCGAGTAATACGGAATCAAGGGTGGCCGCCGTATTGTTGCGCACCGCGATACGCAACGTGTCCGCCGAGCAAACGGCCAACTGATCGGGGTTTTGCCAGGCGATTTGAAAAGATTGGGCGTTCAATTGGATGGCAACAGCGCATATAAACGCCGTGGCCAGCAGCGGGATTCGTTCGGACATACGTGGGATTACATGATCAGACAAGGGTAACAAACGCCCAAATTTAAGCTGTTTTGGGCGTAAAAAAACGATAAGCGCCGCCGGATTATGAGAATGTCAGAAATTTGCCCAAAGATTTACAGGATGCATACCGTTTTTCAAACCATCAGCCCCGTCGACGGCTCCGTTTTAATCGAACGGGCGTACGCGACCGAACGCGATATCGAAAATGCCCTGACTCAGACCGCGGCCACCCAACGCGACTGGAAAAGCACCCCCCTGGCCGAACGCGCCGCCCTTTGCCGCAAAGCCGTGCAATATTTTCTGGATCGGGCCGATGCGATTGGAGCAGAACTTACCCGGCAAATGGGCCGCCCAATCCGGTACGCGCCTTTTGAGATCAAACGGGGCTTTCAGGAACGGGCGCACCATATGATCGACGTGGCAGAACAGGCGCTGGCCGATATCAGCATAGAACAGTCGGACAAATTTCAGCGCTTTATCCGGCGGGAACCGCTGGGCGCCGTGCTCGTGCTGGCGCCCTGGAACTACCCCTACCTCACTTCCGTGAACGTCGTCATTCCGGCCATCATGGCCGGCAACACGGTTATCCTGAAACACGCGCAGCAAACGCCACTTTGCGCCGAACGATACGCCGAAGCGTTCCGGGCCGCCGGACTGCCGGAGGGTGTTTTCCAGTTTTTGCACCTGACCCACGAACAGGTTGGCGGCGTGATCGCCGACGCGCGTATTGCCCACGTCGCTTTTACAGGTTCGGTGGACGGCGGAAAAGCCGTTCAACAGGCTGTGAACCAACGTTTTCTGGCCGCCGGACTCGAGCTGGGCGGTAAAGACCCCGCCTACGTGCGCGCCGATGCGCCGCTGGAGTTTTCCATTGAAAACCTCGTGGACGGCGCCTTTTTTAATTCCGGGCAATCCTGCTGCGGCATCGAGCGGATTTACGTCCACGAAAGCCTGTTCGACACTTTTGTGGAAGGTTTTGTGGATTTGACCAAACAATACCAACTCGGCAATCCGCTGCACCCCGATACTACCCTGGGCCCAATGGTGCGTACTTCAGCCGCCGATTTTGTAAAAAATCAAATCCGGGAGGCCGTCCGTAAAGGCGCGCGGGCCCTGATCGATCCCGGCCATTTCCCCGAACACCGCGACGGCACACCCTACCTGGCGCCGCAGGTGCTGACCGGCGTGGATCATTCTATGTCTTTAATGCGGGAAGAAACTTTCGGCCCCGCGGTGGGTATTATGTCCGTGAAAGACGACGCGGAAGCCATACGCCTGATGAACGACAGCCGCTACGGCCTCACCGCCTCGGTATGGACGCAAGACGTCGAAGCCGCCCTGCGTATCGGCGACCAGCTGGAAACCGGAACCTGTTTTATGAACCGCTGCGATTACCTCGACCCCGCGCTGGCCTGGACCGGGGTGAAGGATTCCGGGCGGGGGTGTACGTTGTCGGTGCTGGGATATGAGGGACTGACACGGCCCAAGTCATTTCATTTTAGGGAATATTAAGCCTTCACTGCACCTTATCCCCCCTTAATATCCGGAACCGTTTCCGGGCTTCCACGGCAAACACGCTGCCGGAATAATCGAGAAAAACCTTTTCATACAGTTCCTTGGCTTTTTCCGGGTCATTCAGTTTTTCCTCGTATAGCACGGCCAGGGCATAGAGCGAATTGTCGGCCCGGATGTCCTCTTTGTATTTTTCCACTACCTGCTGGTATAGTCCGGCGGCTTTGACGTAGTCGCGTTTTTTCTCGTATATCTGCGCTTCGAGGTAAAGGATGTCGTCCTGAAGCGTGTTTTCGGGAAAGCCCTGGCGCAGGGTGTCCAGTTTCAGGAAAGCATCGGCGAAGCGGTTCTGGAACATGAGCAATTCGGCGGCGGCGTACAGCGACATAGCGTCGGTGGTGGTGTCGGAATTGAGGTTGTCCATGATGAACACCGACAGGTCGAGCGCGTCGTTGGAGATCAGTTTGGAGGTGGAGGCTTTCAGTACGTTGAACTGTGCCTGGGCCCACTCGAAGTCGCCGTTGAAATAGGCGAGTTTGGCATTTTTGAAACGTGCTTCCTGTCCGAGCATTTCTTCGCGGAAATCCTTGTCCACCTGGCTGTACAACAGGGTGCTTTCCCAGATGTCGCCGTTCATCAGGTAGAAGTCGGCGAGGTTGATCTTGACGCGGGCCATGGTGTTGCGGTCGATGCCGGGGGTTTGGCGCAATCCGTCGAGCAGCGCAATGGCTTTGGAGAGGTCGTTGATATAAAACGCTTCCAGGTCGGCCAGTTGAACCACGATGTAAGCCGTTTGCCGGCCGCGTCCGTACTGGGTCAGGAAACTTTCATATTCGCTTTCCAGGGTGCGCAGTTCTTCGGTGGTATAATCGAAACCTTCGGTGATCTTCCGGCGGCGGCAGTTCATGGCTTCGCGTTTGGCGTCGAAAAAGAAGGGGTTTTGCGCGCCTTTTTCGGTGATGATATACTCGTAGCCGGCTATGGCGGTGTCGTAGTCTTTGGCGTTGGCGGCGTCGTTGGCCAGTTTGAAAATACGTTGGCCGGGTTCGTCGAGGCGTTTGTCGAGGGCCTTGTACTGGCGCAGGGCGCTTTTGTAATCCTTGCGTTGTACGAACGACCAGGCCAGCAGTTCGATGTAGTCGGGATTGTTCTCGCTCTGCAGGCGGGTGTACAGCTGGCTTTGCAATTCGGTGTATTCAGCGGGCGCCAGGTAGCGTGCCAGGTAGGTCTGGATAGTGGTCAGCCGGCCCGGATCGTTGGAAAGGGCGGTCAGGTATTGTTCGATCATTTTGGCGGTGTCGCCTTTCCGCCGGTACAGTTCGCCCAGGTTGAAGGCAAAGCGGGTGGGATCTTTGAACAACTCGGAGCCGCGCTCGTAGGCTTTGATAGCCAGGTCGTACTTCGCGTTGGTGACGAAAGTATTGGCCAGTTGGGTGATCGCCGTGTAGTCGGGCGACACGCGTTCTATCGCTTTCTGGTATTGGGCGTCCGCCTCCGCCTGCTTACCCTGGCGGTCGTACAGGTTGCCGTAAAAAACGTAGAGTTTGACGTTGGCGGGGGATCTTTTCAGCTGTTTTTTTAAGGCCGCTTCGCCTTCTTCGTACTGCTCCAGATTGAGCAGGCAGTTGAGATACCGTTCAAAATAATAGTCGCTCAGCCCGCGGTCGCTTTCTGTCAGCTGGGCATACAGAACGCTCGCTTTTTCGTATTCCCCGTTCATGTAGTATTGGTTGGCGAGGTTGGGGTCCTGTGCCAGGGCGCCCGCGGACAGGGCAAAAAAGGCGATCAATAAAGCGGCAAGCCGCAACAGCTGCGATATCATGTGTCTGAATTGTTTGAGCCAAAAAACAAAAGGCAAAGATAC
>JAKLJF010000168.1 GCA_023151335.1 Thermoanaerobaculia bacterium
TAGCGACACGGAATAGATTGTATTGCCACCATGTAGTTTCTGTTTGGGCTATTTTAAGTTTTTCAATTTTTACTGGAATTTTTGTTGAATCAATATAAATATATAAAATTTCCTCTCCTCCCTGAATATCTATCATTTTAGGGAAATATCGTTCTTCTAATCTAAATAGTTCATCTTTATTGAGGTCTCCTATTTTTTTCAAAATTTCTGGCTCATTTAGGTATTCTGTTTTTATTTTTTTGTTTTCCAGCATTTCTATTGCCATACGTAAAACTTCCCTGGATTGTTCCAATTCATTTACCTCGGCAAAAAAGAAACATATTTCAAGCATCAACAGACCCATGCTATCTCTTTCAACTTTATACCTTGAAATTGATTTTAGCTCATCCCATGCCGCGGTATAATTAAGTTTACAAATGTGATTCCGGGCTTTTCTAAGTCCGTCGCTAACAGATTCTATATCTTCTTTTTCTCTTTCTTTTGCTTGTCTTTCATTATCTTCATTTCTTTTTTTTTCGCTCTGCAACTGCAATAAAATTTTTTCTGCGCTATCCTTTTCAATTTCCAGTTTATTTGAAAACTGCATGGCTAATATATAATTCTGGTTTGCACGCTCAGCATGGCCTTCAGCAACAATCTTTAAACTGTCTGCCGTTTGTCTCTCTTTCTTAGCCTTTTCCCTTTCTTCTATAGCTTTATTTTTTTCGGTATCCGCTATTTCACTTTTATCAATTGCAATTTTTTTCTGGCTTTTCGCAGCTAAGTATTGGGTTATCGCAGAAACCATTGCTAATATGGCCAGGATTGAAAAGCTGACTGCAATCCTGAAGTTTCTATCTGCTTTCTTTTTAGCCTTGAGCGCCGCGCTCTTCAGTTTCTCTTCCTCTTTCAGCCTCCTTTCCGCTTCGTCTGCGCGGGCTTTTTGTTCCAACCCCCGACGTTCCACTTCAATCCGCTCATTTTCCGCCCGGCGTTCATCCCGCCAGTCCAGCACCGGTTTCAGCAATGTGTCATGGCTGAGTTCGTAGTTGTAACCGCCGATGGTATTAGCCTCCCTCCGCAACAAAAACGTATCCACCAATTCATTGAGCAAAGCCGCGTCTGCCCCGGGCCGGCTGAGCAGCCGGACGCCGTCCATGCTCAGGCGGCGGGCGTCTTCTTCTTTTTCGCCGGAAACGAGGTCTTCCTCGATGATCTCCCGCGCGACGGCCCGCCGGGCCTCGGGCAGTTCGTTGATTTTGCGGCGGTAGTATTCGCCGTACACGTTTCGGAGGTCGGAAGGCAAATCGTCGGGGCGCACGTCGGGCATACCGTCGGCGTCGAGGTCGGGTATTTCGTTCCGGATGATCCTGTTTTCGATGTATTCCGCCAGTATCTGCAACTGGAATGCTTCCACGCCGATTTCCTGTCCGGATTTGTCCTGCGAAAGGGCATCCAGTATCCGGTCTGTCGCGGCGGCGCTCCAGGTGAATTTGACGGATTCAAAATCGCCGTCGAGTTCCGCGGGCTCCACCAGGGCAGCCCGGGCCTGTTGCCGGCTGAGCGGCAACAATTCGATACGTTTGTGCAGGATGGCGGGCAGCTTGTCTTTCAGCCGGTCTAAGTCGGCTAAGCGGTCTTTGCGGATGGAAAAAACGGCCCGCGCGTCGATTTTGGTTTCTAAAAATGCCGTGTCGGCGGCGTTGAGCAAGGATTCGTTTTCATCAATAAAATCGGGAAAATCGGCATAAATCAGTTCGGACAATTGTTTTTTAAATTCCACCTGCTGTTCTTCCGGGTAGGAAAAAAACTCTTCGAACTGGTCGAACAACAGGATTATGGTCGTATCGGGCGGTATTTGCCGGCGTTTGAAACGGCCCCACAACGTATCGGGGAGTTCCAGCGCGGGGCTTTCCAAATGCCGGGACGGGTATTTTTTCGACAGCGCCGACTCGCTATGGAAGTCAAATTTTTTGAACAGGTTATCGTCACTGCCCGAGGCCGCGTAGAAGCGGATAGAAACGGGCAGAAAATGGCGGTGGCCTTTTTCGGACTCTGCCTGCAAAGCCGGGATAATGCCGGCATTGAGCAGGGAAGATTTCCCGTACCCGGATTTTCCGAACAACACGCAGAGTTTTTCCTGCTGGATGAGCGAAACCAGTCGCTCCGTGTCTTCATCGCGGCCTTTGAACAACGCGCTCTGTTCCGTGCTGAACGGTTGAACGCCGGGGTAGCGGTATTTTTTGCCCGGAATATGGGAGGCGCCGCCGGCGCTGGCGGGTGTGTTCGGCGACTTGCTCATGGTTTGGAAAACTGGCTGGTGAAAGTGAGCAAGGTGTATCGGATGCGATTGCGTTCCACGTCGTATTGTTCATGTCCAATCCGCTTGGCGTTATAGTCTTTTAACAGCGATACATAGCGGCCGCGCAGGTGCGGAATATCGAGATGTTGCGCCGTTTCCGGGGCATGCTGTTCGAGCAGGTCGAACGCGGCCTGAAAATTGCCCTGTACCGTGAGCGCGCGGATCTGCGATTCTATCGGGCTGTCGGGTTTGCGGAGTTCCCGGAGAATTTTGATCTCCGCGCAAGCCTTATACAGTTCTTCAAAGTTGTCGCGGGTCGTGGCGATATGTTCGATGTTGAATTGTTTCATGACGAAGCCCTGCGTCGCGCGGCTTGCTTTGCTCAGGATAGGGAAACTTTCGTTTCTGTTGTCGAAGGGGGTATCGGGCAAGCGGCTGAGATAATAGAGCAACAGTTGAAAATACCAGCGTTCGAGATCAAAACCGAGCAGTATGTACCGGTCTGTTTCCTGTAGTTTGCGCGTGATGAGGTCCGAAATGCCGTTGTCCATCAGCAGGTTTTTGATCAGTTGGAACAGGTCGTGATAATCCAGGATCACGGAATCCCGGTTATCCAGCACGCTGCCGCACAGGTTAAAGATCAGCGGATTGTCGGCGGTCGGGTATTCGAGTTTTGGCGCGTGTTTTTTGTCCTTTGTCGTAAAATAATCGAATTGGGGTTCCTGCCAGTAGTTGGCATACGCGGCAAACAGATGTTTGTCGGGGTTCAGGGAAAGCACCAGGTGAAACGGCATGGCCACGATCTGCCGCAGCAGTTCGGTATCCGGCAACCATTCGCCATCGCGCGCGGTATCGCGCACGCATTTAAGCGCCTCGTTTTTAGCGGGGGGATCGACAAACTGGAACAGGTTGTCGCGCCGGTAAAAATGATTGATCCGGCCATTCAATTGGCGTACCACGCGCTGACGCGAAAGGTAGGAGAAAGAGGTTTCCGATGCGCCTTGAAGTTCGTGGCTCTGACCGGCCCTGTAAAAAGGAATGGCATCGGGGCCTAGTAGCAAAACGGCTTCTCCGTCGGCGATGCTTTGTGCAAGTAATCTCCAATTGGGCATGGCGGGCAAACAGGTAGGATTTTACAGAGATGCCGGCGCTGCCGTTGCCAGTTTTGCCAACATCTCTGCCTGGGCGATTCGTTCTGTTATTTCCTGACAGTCGATTTTCTCGTTAATACGGCTTCAGATTTGCCGGCGATCTTCCGGGCTTTGTTTGACTTGTGTTGGATGGCCGCGGCGGAAGAGGTGTTTTCTTCGATCAGCAAGTCGGCCATGCTGGCTTTAACCGTTTTTGCCGGCACAACCGCGGCTTTCTCCCGCGAGCCCCCGGCCCCGCCCACCTGGGCCGTGGCGAACACCGCCGGAGCGAAAAACACCGCTGCCAGCGCCAAACGGATGGCACTACTTTTAAGCGTCATAAGCGAAAAATTTTTGATTTTGTGAAAAGAATATTGTGAAACTTAATTACAAATGTAACAATATTAATACATGTTTCGCCTTTTCACAGAATAATTTTTGTGAAGGTTAAAAAATTAATATATCAAAATTCTTTCAACCGCTCCCTCACCTCCTCCTGCATCCCTTTCGCCACCTTCACCCGCGCCCCATCCGTAAGTACAAATTCATTTTTCTGCAATTGAAACCGCTCCACTTTGTGCAGATTGACCATACAATCGCGGCCGGTCCGGATGAAAGGGTAGGGCGACAGTTTCTGTTCAAGCCGGCTTGTGTCGCAGTTGACCGGCAGGGGCGGGGCGTTTTCGAGGAATATTGTCCATTGGCCTTTTTGGGCTTCGAAGCGGATAATCTGGTCTACGGGCACGAAGCTGATATTTTCCCGGGCGCGCACCGCGATGTACCCCGGCCTGTTCCAGCCCTGCCCGGGGGCAGGGACTGGATCGGCACGGGATGCGACGTCCCGGAGTTTCGCTTTTTCGGACACGCGCCGGAGTACGCGTCCGATGGCTGTTTGCAGGTCTTCCTCCGCGCAGGGTTTCAGCAGGTAATCGGCTGCGCCGCTGCGCAAGGCTTCATAGGCAAAGGTGCTCCACTCGGAACTGATGATCACTTCGCATCCTTTTTTCAGGAGCAGGTTCGCCAGGTCGAGGCCGTCGATGCCCGGCAGGTCCAGGCTTACGATGGCTGCTTCCGGGCGTCTGCTTTGAAAGTCTTTCAGGTTGGCGTGGCCATGGGGGTACACCCCGACCACCTGGCAGGCAGGATAAGACTGTTGGATTTTTTCAGCCATCCACGCCGCGTCGGAGTCAACTAAAAGCGTTCTCATGATGGATTAGTATTGGTTTTTATGCCTAACGGGGGAAATTAGCCGTTGGTCAGTGTTGAAAAATGAGATCGCCGTTCATCGCGCTCAGTTCCAGGCTGTTTCCGGGCGACAGTACCACCCGCACCTGGCTGGTCAGGCCGGCCCGGATGTCGATGCTGCCGATGAAGTTGAGCTCAGAGGTCTGGGTCGTTCCGGCGGTATATTGGGTTTCGGTGATAACAAAGTTGGGGCGCCGGCCTGCCGGCAACACCACCCGGTTGGCGGGCGTCGTAAGCGTGCCTTCTTCCAGGCGGAATTTGTATTCTGAGCCGTCGTCGTAAATGTCGATCAGGGAGATTTTGATAAACCTGTTTTCGATCGTGAATCGGTTTTCGGGTTGTGCGACCGTAAATTCACCGGAGGCATCTCTGGTCAGCACCTGAAAGGCCGTGTGACCGTTGAGCGGATCCGTCACCAGGGCGAACTTGTGGTCGAAGTCGTACACGCCGCCGGTATAACGCGCCAGGGAATACTCGGCGGGCAGCGTGCCTTCTTCTTCGGCGGTCAGTGCCTTTGTAAACTGGGGTTGGGGGATGGGGAAGAAATAAAATTTTGTGCTTCTCGTCATGTTGATATAAAAGCTGTTTAGTGATTGCAGGTGTAATGTTTGATCGTTGCCTCAAACGCGCCGGATCTCCTGGGTAATGCAATGCAGCGAGCCGTATTCATCCAGGATGGAATGGAAGTTGGCGTCGACAAATTGTACCGAATAGCCCAGGGATTCCCAGGTTTTCGTCACGGTCTCTTCGGCGGTTTTCAGCGCCGGGTACCAGGGCTCCGGTTCGCGGTTCCAGGTGTAGCGGGGCAACCACACGGTGTTGCCGGAGTCGCTGCGTTGCACCAGGCAGTTGTTGTACGAACAGAGGCTGGCATTGCGCAGCGTATCCGAGGCGATCAGGGGCAGGGGTATCCGCAGCGGCTCGAACCCTTCCGCTATCAGCTGCTTTTTCACGGCGTCCAGGTAGCGGTTGATGCCCGCGGCGATGTTGTCGACGTCGGCATCGGGCGTCCGGTCTTTGTGAATGGCCATACATTCGCCCAACAGGACGACGTATTTTTTGCGCCAGCCGCGGCGTATTCCGGTCAGGGTCAGGTACAGATCGATGTGCGGCAGGCGGGTGGGCTCGCGCCCGACGGTTTCGCCTATCCGGATCACGCGGGTGAAGTTGCCGTTTTCGTTCAGGGCATTCAGCAGTTGTTCCTCGCCTGACGGTATGCCGGCATCGGCCGCAAAAGCGGCAAACTGGTGATGGCCGACGAATACCGTGTTTTGGTGGCACAAAAAATTTCCGCCGGCAACGGGTAAAAAAGTTTCTTTATTTACTGTGAATGCCAGGTTTCCAATTTTAATTTTGCCGAAATATTTTTCCGGCCAGGATTGGTCTTCCAGTTTTGCCCCGCGACTCCTCAATATGCCCACCGATTTACCGTTCCCCCAACAAAACAACAGCGGATCGCGTACCCAGTGTGAGTAGTTTTCCTTTTCACCTGGCGGGGATATTACCAGGCATCGAAATTCGGCGGGTAGCGGCGATCCGGCATCACCCCTTGATATTTTAATATCCTTGTGCGTGACTTGTAAATGCGCCTGTAGCGCGTCCCGGTCAGCCGCAAAATTGCACCAGACCAGCAAACCAGCATCTGCCGGTACTACTTTCAGTACTGCCGAAATCCGGCCGATTTGATCCCGGTCGCCCAGGTCGGGCGCCGCCATGAGCAGCGTTTTGATCCGGCCCTCAATCGAGGAAAATTTGTTTGAAGCATACATTTTCAAAGAACTGTTTTCTTAAGACAATACAAAGGTTTCGCCATTCGGTCGGTGGCGCAATTGTTAATATTTCAGACTTCCAGAATTTCAAGCGCGATTTTTTTTTATAATTTATTTGTAACCAAAGTGTTATGCAAACAAGCGATTTGTTGCTCCTGATTAAAAGTTTGTCTAAAGCCGAGCGAAAAAACTTCCGGATTCTGGCCACGGCAAAGCAAGACGGCGGCGGACATGCGTACATAGCGCTGTACGAAGAGCTGGAAAAGATTTCCGATGATTGGGAGCCGGGTAATGGTAAAGCAGCCCCGGCTGACAGTGTATTAGAAAAAAAACTAAAGCAAAAAGAGGTAGAAGGTTCGGTATCGGCGATGCGAAATTACCTGTCGAAGGCCATTTTGAAATCATTACGTCAGTTATATGAAAAAAACAGCAAACGCAGCGAGATCGAGATTGACCTCAAAGACGCTCTGATCCTGGAAAACCGGGGCTTGCTCGGACTTGCTGCCGGGAAGCTTAACGATGCGCTGGATCTGGCGCTCCAATATGAGTACCACGCCCTGGCATTTGATATTCTTCAGCACCTGATCCGGATCGAAACCCAGGCGGACTTTAAATCGTACGCCGAATCCATTGGCAAACGCCTGGAAAAAATTGCCGAAATTACCGGCTTTCTGGACGCTGAAGCCCGCCAGTTTATCGCATATTTCAAGGCTTTTCTGCAATTTCGTTTGGGTATGAGGCGAGAAACCGCCTTAGCCGGCGAACGGATGCCGCAAGAGGAAAACGGAACGTTCACCCCGACATTTTTGGCCAAAATGTATCATTGCCAGGTATTGTCATTGTCCATGGAAGCTCTTTTGCAGGGTAATGCAGGGGAAGCCATGACGAGGGGAGACGAACTGCTGAGTTTGTGGGAAGAAAAATTGGAAATTAAAAACGAACGCCTGGGACAATACATCCGGCATTTTTCCAATCACCTGAATTTTTGCGTAGCAGAGCGTTCGTTTGAGCGTTTCGAGCATCATTTGAATGAGTTGAAAGCCATGCATGGGAAAGGTTCCTCGACGCTGGAGCTGGAAGCCGAACTGGTACAAAATATCCTGCTGGCCGAACAATTACTCTACCTGAACACCAACCGGCTGGATGAGGCTTGCGCGGTTTTCCCAAGCGTGGAAGAGGCGCTGAAAAAATACGGCGCCAAGATCAACAAGGCGCGGGAGATCACGTTGCGCTACAACCATATTATTGCCCTTTTCGCCCTGGCGCGATACGAACAGGCCCTGGGTCATTGCCTCGATCTGATCGGCATCCGGCATCATGCGCACCGGCATGACCTGCAACTGTTGGGCAAAATACTGGAGATCATTATTCACTTCGAACTGCGCGATCATCAATACCTGAACAACCTGGTTTCAAAACTCGGCAGGCCTTTGCAACACGCAAAAGATAGCCGGGATTTTGAACGGATGCTGTTGCGGCATTTGTTGAAACTGGCGGAAATACAAGTGCAAGGCCTGGACGCCGCGGAAGAGCGAAAATTGAACGCGGCGCTGTTTGAGCAATTCCACGCCGATTTGACGCGGTATAAATCCGCTACTCCTGCAAAATTCCAGATTGGTTTGGAAGAGATCGCAATATGGGTCGAATCGAAAGTGCAGGAAAAATCCTTCCGTGAAATCTTAAAAGAAAAATGGGGCAAACAGTAGGCGCCGTATTCTAGATCCGCTTCTTATGCACCAGCCGCCAGTAATGCGCGCCCAGCGCGGTCAGGCGGCAGGATTTGCTGTTTTGCGCGGCGAAATACATGTGTTCCTCGCCAATGGGCACTACCAGGCCTACCCGGTTGTACTTCTGGAGGTTTTTAAATATGGCCACGTGATCCGGGTTGGCCACGCCCTTGTTCATGAATTCGTAGGAGGGGTCCAATGGGAATTCGTAGTCCGGCGCAGGGAAGTACGCGGTTATTTGTTTCAGATCATTCAGCGGCACGGCCGGCTTGTCGGTGCGCAGGGTGATAAAGCGGCTCACATTGGTTTTAAACACCGGTCGCTGATCCCAGGGGCCGAGGGCCTGGTCGATGTAGGCATACACGCTGCCGGGGGTGATCTGGCCCAGCAAATCGGCCGCTCCGCCCCGCAGGGCGTCGATCAGCAGGTTGGTGAATACGCCGCGCCCGTTGACCTCGATGGATTCCTCACTGCCCCTGCTCGCCGTCAGAATGGTCATGCCTTCGGTGATGTGTGCCGTTGCTCCGCCCAATTGTTGTGGAGAGCCAAAGGCGCCCGAATGGCAACAATCGAGGATGATGATCTTGTTCCGGATTTTTGACCTGGCGGCCAGCACGAGAATCTCGTCCATCGACACCCCCTCGTCGTATTTGCGGTGGTCCGGCGTTACAATGTAGCCCCCAATCTCGTTCAGAAAGCCGTGTCCGGAAAAGTAGAACAGGGCAGTGTCCATTTCGCGTTCGAACAATTCCGCGATCAGGGCTTTCAACCCGGCCTGCGTGGCG
>JAKLJF010000169.1 GCA_023151335.1 Thermoanaerobaculia bacterium
ACGCACGCGCCCTGACAGTTTTCTGCACCTGGAGGCGGCGGCGTACCACAGGCGGGCGGCTGGGCGCCGATGTTGGTCCAAAGGGAGATTATCACGAGAATTAACAGGAGTAGTTTTCTAAGCATTGTATTGTAATTGTTTGAGTGATGTAAAATTTAGAAGGTTTATGAAGGTTTATGAGGGTTTATGAAGGTTTATGAGAACAAACCCTCATAAACCTTCATAAACCCTCATAAACCCTCATAAACCCTTATAAACCTTAATTGTTTCTCACAAGCGTTACATCTCCTTTATAGAGAATTGTTTCTCCGTCTTTAAACAATATTTCCGCATAATAAACATACACACCGGGATTGGCTTTGTCGCCTCGGATTGTACCATCCCAACCGGAAGACGGGGTATTCGGTTTAAAATTAAAGGCTTCATGTACAGCATTACCCCAACGGTCAAAAATCCGGAAGGATTTAATATCTACCACATCCTCGCCCCCGAAAATATAGAAGAGGTTGTTATCAAAACTTGAATTTGGATCGAAGATGTTCGGAATGTACACCCATCTGGTTTTGTCCACAATAATAGTCCTGCTGTCCGTTGCTTTACAACCGTTGGAATCAACAACTGTCATAAAGTACCTGAAAGAATTGGTTGGGTACAAAAGGCCGGTGCAGGTGGGGCAGAATACGCTGTCCATGCCCGCCGGATCAAAAATCGTTTTAACCACCCGGTCGGGATAATTGACCGTGTTATTCAGATCGAGTTGAATGGATTGACCGAGATGGATGGTAACATCAGGACCAAGTTCGACCAGCAGTTCTTCCGGTTCGTTTATCCCGATTGACGTCTCCCATTCACAACCGTTAGCATCCTGAATAACCAGTTTATGTTGGCCGGGAGGCAGGGAAGTAAAGGTCGAAGCTGACACAAAAGGCAAGTTGTCCAGCGAATACAGGAAGGTAGGTGTGCCGCCAACGACGCTGCTAACCCTGATAATACCGTCTGTTTTGCCGAAGCATGATACGTCGCGCACAGACAACACTGCTCCTGAAACGGTTGTAGAATCCACTTTCACCGTCACATTTTCTGTTGCGGTACAGCCGTTTTGTTGATTGGTTACCAAAACGGTATATACTGCCGCCGAACTGACAACCGGATTTGGAGATGTTGCGCCGGAAAGGATGCTGCCCGATTGGGTGGTCCACTGATAGGTATACGAACCCGCTGTGGCCACGGTAGCACTCAGCGATACCTGGGTTGTTGTACAGTTCAGATCATCCGGAATATCCGTGAGAATATCGGGCGCCTGGGTATCTGCCGTCACCACAACGCTCGCCGTACCGGTGCAACCATTCTGTGCGGTCGCGGTCACGATGTAATTACCCGGTATCGTAGCATTCGGGTTCTGAACCGTCGAGTTAAATCCACCGGGGCCAGACCACTGCCAGGTAACATTCGGATTGCTGGAAGTGGCTTGTAGTGGAATAGTGGTAATAGCGCAGGTAAGCAGGCCACCTGTCGCCGAAACCTGTGGAAGGCTGGCATCCGGCATCACCACGGCTACCGATGTGGAAGTACAACCATTGGGCGCAGTAACGGTAAGCGTATAATCGCCCGGTACATTTACAGTTGGGCTGGCCTGCGTGGAAGTAAAACTGCCCGGGCCGGTCCAGGCAAACGTAGCGCCCGGTGTCTGGGATGAACCTGTGATCGTATTGGAGGGCGTGGTACAGGTTAACGTCACTCCGGTTGTGGCGATATCCGGGGGCGTTACGTCTTCAAATGCTTCAAGCGAAAACAAAGCAGTACAACCGTTGGTCTGGTTGGTAATCGTGACCGTGTAGATACCTGCCTGGTTGATACTTGGGTCTGCCTGGTTCTGATTGGCCGCGGTTATACCCGGCCCGGCCCAACTATACGAGACATTCGTCGTCGTTGTAGTGGAGTTGAGGATTACCGTCGGTTTTGAACAGGTAATGGTCTCCGTCACAGCTGAAATGTTTGGCTGTACGAAATCTTCCGTGACAAAAGTAACAGCAGTAGCTTCGCAGCCATTGGCCTGATTGGTCAGCAACACCGTGTAGGTTCCACCGGTATCTGTTTGCGGATTTTGCTCCGTGGAAGTAAATCCTCCGGGTCCTGTCCAGGCGAAAGTGACGTTAGGTGTGGTCGTAGAAGCCTTAAGCGCTATCGTAGGATTTTTGCAATTGATCAGTCCACCGTTCACAATCACATTCTGAGGCGTTTGAATATTCTCGGCGATCGTAATGGTAGGCGCTGAAATGCAGCCGTTAATTGCTGTTACCGTAAAGGTATATATTCCGGGTGCAGTTACCGTGACGGTATCAGCCGTTGAAATAACATTGCCACCGGGACCGGTCCATACGCCGGTAGCGCCGGGCGTATTGATCGTGCCGGACAGTGGAAGGCTTGTCACCAGGCATGTTAGTGTTCCGGTACCCGAAAGGACGACTTCCGGTGCATCTTTGTTCTCTTCCACAATTGCCGTGGCTGTTGATGTACAACCGTTCGTGCCGGTTACCGTCAGGTTATACGAGCCAGCCAAAGAGACAAGCGGGTTTTGCAAATTTGAAACGAACTGATTCGGGCCACTCCAATTCCAGGTCACATTGGCTGCCTGTGTGCCGCCGCCGAGGGTCGTAGTGCCGGATATGCAATCAATCGTGTCGCCCACCGCCGTCGCCCCGGGCAACGTAATATCCTGAAGGACCGCAACATTGGAATTGGTCACACAGCCGTTGGGCGCCGTGACCGCAACCTGGTAAACTCCGGGCAAGTCAACCGTAACAGTAGGCGTAATGCCTACAATGGTACCGGAAGAATCCGTCCAGGAATACGTTACACCGGCTGTATTACTGATTGCCTGCAGGGTTGTATTGAGCAGATTGCAATCCAGATCATTACTGGATTGAGCCAGGGCATCAGGGAAATCGCCATCCAGCACTACTGTAGCCGTTGCGGAAGCAGTACAGCCGTTTGGTCCGGTCACTGTGAGCGTGTATTGGCCTTCCACATCAATAGTCGGATCTTCCAGAGTGGAAGTATAACCCCCAGGGCCTTGCCACAGGTAGCTGGCGCCGGTAGTCGTGGAACCGCCATTCAGGGGAATGGAGGTGATCAGACAGGTGAGGGTTCCTCCTGCCGCACTAACATTAGGCGGGGTTATATCCTGTGTGACCGTTGCAGATGCCGAGGTGGTACAGCCATTAGCCGAAGTTACGGTTACCACATAATCGCCCGGTTGTGATACAGGCAGATCCTCTGTGGTGGAACCGTCGCTCCACAGGAATGATTGAACAGGCGATGTCGAATTGGTAGCCGTTGTGGCCACTGTAATAGTGGTGGTTGAGCACGTCAGGACGCCGGTTGATTGAGCGAATACCTGTGGTTTCTCGGTATCCAGCAAAATATCGGCAGTGGCTGTCGCAGTACAACCGTTCGGACCGGTTACCGTCAGCAGGTAACCGCCGTTCTGGCTCACCAAAGGACTGGCCTGATCAGAAGCAAAATTATTCGGGCCGAGCCACGCAAAAATTGCACCCGGGGTAGCAGATGCTCCACTCAGCGGCACCTGGGGTGTTGCACAGGTGATAGTATTACCTGCCGCGGCGACATCCGGCGGTGCAATATCCTCACCTACCGTTACGGTAGTGGAAGCAGTGCAACCGTTGGCGGCTGTAGCGATGAGCGTATAATCTCCGGCAACCATCACGGCAGGATTTTGATCCGCAGAGGTAAAATTATTGGGTCCGGTCCAGGCGTAGCTGACCGGCACATTGGCGCTACCATTAAGCGTCAGGCTGGTCAGGGCACAGGTCAGGGTGCCGGTCGTAGATGCAGGGACCGGCGGTACCTGGTCGGCCAGCAGCGTTGCCATAGCCGTCGAGGTGCAGCCATTTGATCCGGTAACTGTCAGGAAATAATCGCCGGGATCGGAAACAGTCGGATTTTGTTCTACCGACACAAAAGCGTTCGGGCCAGTCCAGGACCATGTAACATTGTTGGTGGCGGACGAACCAGAAAGTGCCAGGCTCGGTGTTGCACAGGTGACTGTTCCGGCGGCGGCAGTTGCGCCAGGTTCGTCATTGTCCAGTACGACCACCGCCGTTGCCACGGCGGTACAACCATTTGCCGGATCAAGTACCGTCAGAATATAGTCGCCGGAGACAGCAACAACCGGATCTTCATCCGTAGAGGTAAAATTGTTTGGGCCACTCCAGCTGAGGATTGCTCCGGACGTAGTGGAGCCGCCGTCAAGCGTAATGGAAGTAATGTTACAATCGAGTGTTCCGCCGGCAGCACTGGCATTAGGCACATTGGAATCCGGTGATACGGTAGCCGTTGCGGTGGCTGTACAACCGTTTGTAGGATTGGTAACCGTTAACGTATATACGCCAATATTGGAAACAGTCGGGGTTGGGCCCGAATACGGGTTTCCGCTCGGCCCAATCCAGTTGAAGGTCGCGCCCGGTGTAGTGGAGGTTCCGGTAATTGTAGTACTTGAAGTGGCGCACGTAATGACCCCACCGCTTGCAGCGGCATCCGGCGCAACGAAATCGCCGTTCACCGTGGTCGTGGCCGTCTGCGTACAATTATTGGTACCTGTAACCGTCAAAATATAGGTGCCGGGAGTGCTGACAGTCGGATTCTGTACATTGGAAGTAAAGTTATTAGGGCCGGTCCAGCCAAAGGTGGCGCCAGTGGTGGTAGAGCTGCCATTGATCACAATGTTTTGCGTGCCGCAACTGACAGTTCCGCCGGTTGCGGAAGCTGTAGGCGGCAAGGTATTGCCGGTCACGGAGGCCGTGGCGGAAGAGGTGCATCCGTTTGCCGGATTGGTCACTACCACGGTGTATGTACCGGCAGTATCCGCAATGGGGTTTTGAAATGCAGAGGTATAGCCGTTTGGCCCGGTCCAGGAATAGGTCACGCCACCAGTCGGTGAATTGCCGTTCAACGTAACATTTGGTGTGGTACAGCTAATTACTCCGCCTGAAGCGCTGGCTGAAGGCGGTGTGTTATTGAGCGTTACCGAGGTTGTCGCTGTAGCCGTACAATTATTGGTCGGGTTGGTTACCGTTACTGTGTAAGTGCCGGACGCGTTAACGGTCGGATTTTGCAGGTTTGATGTAAATGGCGGTGGACCGCTCCATGAATAGGTCGCCGTTGGAACATCGGAAGATGCATTAATAACAATCGAAGTTATTGCGCAGGTAAGGGTGCCACCTGTTGCCGATGCAGCGGGAGGAGTTGTATTTCCTGTCACCGACACCGTGGTGGAATTGGTACAACCAGTTACATTGTCAGTCACAACGACAGTGTAAGTGCCTGGTAATGTTGCAATTGGGTTTGGAATATTAGTAGCGCTCAGGCCTTGAGCCGGGCTCCAGGCATACACGGGGCTGCCCGCATTGGACGTGGCATTTAGTTGTGCCTGCGCCGCGCCGCAGCCCAATACGCCGCCCGTGGCAGAAATAGTTGGCGGTGTGGTATTGCCGGTAATAACTATAGTATCATTAGCAATGCAAAACTTACCGCCGGCGGCAGCGGTTACGGTCAAAATATAGGTGCCGGCCTGGGTTACCGTCAGGGTATTGCCCGAACCCAAAACCTGCCCCTGCAGATTTTTCCACACTTTGGTGGAGTTGGGTGAGTTGGCCGAATTAAGTTGAACAGAGGTATTGCTGCAGGATAACATCCCGCTTGGAATAATATCTGCAATGGGTTCGAGATTAATAATATTAAAAGTCACCACACTGTCGCATCCCTGGTAAGATTGACAAGTATGCGAATAACTGCCGGCATCGCAATACTCTTCTCCGCAAATAGTAATACAGTCGCCCACACAAAGCACTTTGGGTGGCAAAAATTTGACTATCGGCGCTTTAATGGTAACAGATTGGCGTACGACACTATCGCACCCCTGGTATGAAGTATAGGTATGTTCATAGGTAGCGGTACCGGTCGTCGACACTTCATCGCCCCAGGGCAAATAATATGGCGCATCTTCCGCACAGACAATTGCTTTTGGAAGAATGGTAGGCGGAATAGGCTGAACATTGATATTTCTGCAAACAGTAGTCCCGTCATCGCAGGAGTTTTTCGGCTGCACGCAAATTTGCTGAGATCCGAGCGTGTTGCCAACGGTGATCTGTACCACGTTTCCACCGGGCGCGGGCACCGTTACCGGAGGCGGATCGCCATTGATCAGCCAGCCGGCCGGCGCGTTCCATTCATACGCGCCTGCGCCAGTCACGGGTGGCATTTGAAAAGTGACCACCGCTCCCGGGCAGGCACTGACCGGCCCTTGCAGCGGCCCTGAATTCCCCACATTGGGGGCCTGAACGGCAGAGGGAGGCTGAACCGTTATGGTAAAATCGCATTGGTCGCCGGCATAACCGTCGATCATCAAAAAATAGTTGACACCCGGAATCAGCGGTGCTGTTATGCTTACCGGGGTATTGCCGCCACCCGCGGAGCCGCCGTTACAGGCGATTGGCGAGCTAGAGCAACTAGTATAAAGGGCAATCTGCACACCATTGCCGTTATTACAATTCATCGGCGTGGCCGTAAACGTGGCTGCGCTCGCACCGGCAATGAATCCCAGCCATTGCTCGTTTTCAATAGTCCCGCAAAAGCCTGGAGGGGTTTGGCCGGTATAACCGGTCGTAGAACCCTGGTAGCCATTGAAATTGCAGTAGATGCAAATGTCTTCACACAAGTCGGCGGGAGGGTAATTGTTATCGGGACAAGCAGGGGGTAGCTGCGCTCTTAATTCGAATACAATTAAAAGCAATGTCGTACAAACGAGTAGTTTTTTTACCATGAAAACCGGTATAGTTTAAGAATTTGACAAGTATGTTCCAACGGCGGAAATTCCTGGGTTATACCGTTATTTTACCTGCAAAGGAATGAAGAATTTTATTTCGAGAGCCCTTTTTTGTGCCATTTTAACTGACAGCCAGATTTAACTCAGACAGTTAAAACGAAACTATCTTTTCTCTTTTACATTAGAAGCATTCGTTTTTTTCTAATAAAATCAAAAATAATTAAACTCTAAAAAACACATTTTCAACGCAATAATGTTACGTTGCCGGTAAATGTTTCTCTTTCCCCATCTTTAAAACGCACCACCGCATAAAAGGTAAAAACACCAGGCAGCAGTTCGGCTCCCCGGTAGTTCCCTGCCCAACCGTTGGCCGGATCATTTGGCTGAAAATGGCTCATTTCAAAAACCAGCTGCCCCCAGCGATCAAATATTTGGAATATTTCCACTTCCTCAACATCATTGCCACCCGAGATGTAAAAAACATTATTCGTTCCGTCTCCGGGTGAAATAGCGTTTGGAAAATATACCTTGCGTTCCCGGTTGACCAGCCAAACTGTTTCGTCCACCTGTTTACATCCGTTCAAATCGGTCACTTCCACCGCGATTTTACCCGACCTTGAAGGTAAAAAATGCTGAAATGTTTTACCCGCGGCGGCTGAATCAAGTAATGGTATCCAGATGATGGTATCCAATTGGCCCGGTTGTAGAACGGGTTCAAGCCTAAGATACAATGAATCGCCCAACGCTGCCTCGAAGGGGCCGCCCAGGTCAATTTTTATTTCCGGCGGCTCGCCGACAAGCAGGGGTGAAGAAACCCACTCGCACCCCGCGGCATCCTGTACCCGGAGCAGGTATTCTCCCGGGGCAAGATTCGTAAATGACCTTTTCTGACCAAAGGGAGCGTCTCCGAGGGCGAACCAGAAGGGCGGTGTCCCGCCGTCGATGGAATCGAGCAGGATAGCGCCGTTTTTTTCGCCGAAACAACGAACCGGCAATACGCGCAAACGCCGGATCGCAATCGGTGGCGCCGCGAAACCGACCAGGGCTTCATCGGAAGCGGAACATCCATTTTGATTCAGCACCCAAATCGTAAAAATACCGGATGTGTCGGCCAGCAGTGATCGAGTCTCTTCCTCTGCCAAAGGAACGCCATCGCGTAGCCATTGGTAGGAGATCCCGGCGCCAGTTGTAGTGCCCGGCCCACCCAGCAAGGCATCGGGTTTATCACAGTCAAGCAGCATATCCGGTCCGGCATCCGCTGCCGGCGCAGGCAAAATCCGGATCGACGCCGCAACGCTATCGTTGGCGCAGGGCGGCTGCCCCGGCACCAGGTATTGGAAACGGTAAACGCCCGGCAATTGTCCCATGGTATTGAACGTGGCATCATGCGGATTGAAGGCGCCGGCCGTCGAAGGCCAATCGGACAACTCCGTCCACAGGCCCCCAGACTGGGCGCCGGAAAGCAGATCGGGCAGGTATAAAATTTGTGGCTCGTTTTCACACAAGGTACTTTCTGCAACTGCCACCCCTGCATTGGGCAATTCGTTTACCAGAACAGTCACGGATAAGTCGGAAAAAGTGGAACAGGCCGGAACGCCGCCATCAGTAACCTGAATAAGGGTGTAAGTAGTTGTACTCACCGGAGAAACGGCCAGCTCGCCCGGCTGTTGATCCGGCAGCGACAGGGTGAATAAGCCGCCTTTGTCATCTTTGCCGGTGACAGTCAGCGGAAAAACACCGGCGCCGTTAAACCGAAGCGCGGCGCTTTGTCCGGAACAGATCACCGAGTCGGCTGTCAACGACGCTACCGGCACTGGCTTCCATTGTACCGGCGTGCCCGGAACAACGGACAGGCATGGGTCCTGCACATCCACGTTTCCACCCGAACTGTTGCCGGCTATTGCTGATATATAGTAAGTTACGCCCGGTAAAAAACCTGCATCATACGGGAACACCGGCTGATCGCTCCTCATTAAAATATTACCCAGCCCGGCGCCCGGCTTATCGTGCAGGACAAACTGAACCATATCATCATCGTCGGTTACGGCATCATTATTCCAGACGGCAACAGCGGGTTGTCCGG
>JAKLJF010000016.1 GCA_023151335.1 Thermoanaerobaculia bacterium
CAATGATGTCGGCCGGCAGCAGATCAGGGGTGAACTGGATGCGGCTGAATTTGGCGTCCACTGCTTGTGCCAGTGTTTTGATCGCCAGGGTTTTGGCCAGCCCGGGCATACCTTCCAGCAGGATATGACCGCGGGTGAGCAACCCAATGAGCAGCCGCTGTAACATGGGCTGCTGGCCGACGATTATTTTGGCGGTTTCCGCCGTCAGTTGTTCGATAAAAGCGCTTTCCAGGTGTATCTGGTAATTCAGCGCTTCGATGTCTACATAGCTTTGCATGTGCGGTAGCGCCGTCTGTCAGACGGCGAGGTGCAAAAGTAATGCCGTCTGGCAGACGGCATAGCGTAAAAATACAAGAAACAATGGTTGTTTTTTAATTTTCACGCCGTCTGCCAGACGGCGTTACCACGTCCCGCGCCCCCAGGATCAGCGGTTTCCAATACGCCGAAGTGGTTACGTTCTCCTTAATAACCCCCCGGCTTGTAGTGCTGTGCACGCAAATGATCCCGTCGCGGGTACGTTCCACGACGAGGGCCACGTGCTGAATGTCTTTGCTGTTTCTTCCGAAAATGATCAGATCGCCCGGCTGCACGGCGTTCAGACTGACGGGCACGCCTTCTTTCGATTGGGCTGCCGAAGCCGGCGATACCTTCACATCAAATTGTTTGAGCACAAAACTGGTAAAACCTGAACAATCGAATCCGGTTTTGGGGTTGGTACCGGCGGATTTATAAGAAGAACCGATGTACTGCAGGGCGTAGTTCACCACTTCCTGCCGGAACTTTTTTTGCGATAAGCCGGAGGTGTCCGGCGGTGGGGTAACTGTTTTTTTGGCGGTGGAGCAGCCTGAAATGAGCAGACTGGCGAAGGCAATAAACGGAAGTAACAATAAAAACGCGGTGCGGGCGGATCGCATGGCAGCAAGAGTATGGATGTTTATATGATGCGGCAATAAACGCCTCAATGATAAAAAGCGTACATTTTTGGCATAAAAGTTTGACGTTAATGGGTCTGCGAAATTGACGGGTTGCCGACGTTATACCTAATTAACATTAAAAAAAGGACTGATACTTTGATTTAAACTGATTCAAAGAGCATACTTTTGTCCGCGCTTCTTATTTAATTCCCGTCCCCCCCTCGCGGCCCACCGGTCGCTGAAAGTGCCTGTTACGGCTTCCTTTTAATATTTTAAACAGACATCTGATATTCCCGGCCATTACTTTGGGGAAGGCGCGGGTGTTTGCTTTTTATTTCGCCTCCTATTACACGCTTCGATATTTTCATGTCAATACTGTTTCTGAGCATCCTCAGGGACAATGAAAATCATTTACCAATTATTCAAATGGATCAGCGTGCCAAATTGGAAAAACAATCTGCAACAGAAGTTCTTGTCAGTACTTGTTTGCCGGAATTGACCCCTACCGTGATCAGAGGTAAGTTCTTTTTTGCCGGGGAAGAAAAATTATACATCAAGGGTGTATCGTATGGGGCATTTGAGCCGGATGAAAATGGAAACGAATATTGGGACATCGCACAGATCAGGCGCGATTTTTCACAAATGGCCCGGACTGGTATCAATACTGTAAGGATTCCTCACACTACCCCGCCGCGGCACGTGCTGGACATTGCGGAGGAATGTGGTTTGCGGGTTATGATCGGGCTTTCGGCAGAACAATACGTCGGCTATCTGATAGACCGCGAAAAAGCGCCGGACATCAAAAAGATCATGCAGGAAAAGGTACGCCGGGTGGCCGGACATCCCGCTTTGTTTGCCGTGGCGCTGGGCAACGAAATTCCGGCTTCCGTGGCCAGGTGGCTGGGCCGGGAACGGATCGAGCGTTATTTGAACCGTATTTACAACTGGGTCAAAGAGGTAGATTCTGAACTCCTGGTTACGTATGTGAACTATCCGACCACAGAGTATATCCAACTGCCATTTCTGGATTTCCTGTCTTTTAATGTCTATCTGGAAAACCAACAGGCCTTTGAATCGTATCTGGCCCGTCTGCAAAATCTGGCCGAGGATCGTCCGTTGCTGCTCGGAGAGATCGGACTGGACAGCCTGCGCAACGGAACAGAAAAACAGGCGGATTTTCTCCGGTGGCAAATACAATCTGCTTTCGACATGGGTTGTGCCGGGCTGGTTATTTTTTCCTGGACGGATGAATGGTTCAGGGGCGGCGAGGAGGTGTACGACTAGGCATTCGGCATTACTACCAAAAACAGGGAGCCCAAGCCAGCTTTGAGCGCCGTTTGGCAAAGCTATTTGCGGGTGCCGTTCTATATAGACGATTCCAATCTGCCCATGATATCGGTGGTGGTTTGTAGTTACAACGGCAGCGCCACGATCAAACAGTGCATGGAAGGGCTGATGAAACTGAATTACCCCAATTACGAGGTGATCGTTATCAACGATGGCTCCACCGACCACACGGCAGCTATCGTTTCCCAGTTTGACGTAACGCTTATTTCTACGGAAAACAAGGGGCTTAGCAGTGCCCGGAACCTGGGTATGAAAATGGCCAACGGCGAGATCGTCGCCTATATCGACGATGACGCTTATCCGGATCCCGACTGGCTGTATTACCTGGGCCGGATGTTTGTAACCACTGATTTTGCGGCAATAGGCGGCCCCAATATTTCACCTCCTTCACCCGGCTTTATTGCCGACTGCGTGGACCACACCCCCGGAGCGCCTACCCACGTATTATTGTCTGATACGGAGGCCGAACATATTCCTGGCTGTAATATGGCTTTCCGGCGGACCTGTCTCGAGAAGATCGGCGGTTTCGATATACAGTTCAGGGCAGCCGGTGATGATGTGGATGTTTGCTGGAAAATCCAGGATGCCGGCTGGCGTATCGGCTACTGCGCGGCAGCGCTGGTGTGGCACCACCGTCGCGGCACGGTAAAGGGATTTTGGAAGCAACAAAAGGGATACGGCAAGGCAGAAGCATTGCTGGAAAGAAAATGGCCCGATAAGTATAATTCCTTTGGCCACCGGACATGGGGGGGGCGGATTTACGGAAACGGACATATCAGCGAGCGGATATTTCATAACTGGCGAATATACCACGGCATTTGGGGCATGGCGCCGTTTCAGTCGCTCTACGGCCCGCCCGCAGGCAACCTCTTGTCGGCTACCCTGATGCCGGAATGGTACCTTATCAGTCTGGCGCTGCTGGCTAGCTCAGGGCTGGGTTATTTCTGGTCGCCAATGATCGTTTTAGCCATACCGGCTTTCCTTGCAGTGATTTTTCCTTTGTTGCTGATTTTCCAAAAGATACGGAGTCTTAAACCGGTCAACGATGCCTTTAAGCATGGCCTGGCCCGTGTGCGTTTCCAATTCGCAACCATGGTATTGCACATGCTTCAACCTCTGGCCCGGCTGTGGGGCCGGCTCAGTTTTGACCTTACACCCTGGAGACGTTTTGGCGCCCCGAAAATTTACCGCCCTTATCCCCATGTGGTCAGTGTTTGGTGTGAAAACTGGATTTCACCCGAACTGCGGCTCACACACCTGGTGGGAAATCTACGTAATCAGAATTTGCCTATTTTATGGGGCAATGATTATGACCGCTGGGATTTCGGCGTAAAAGGTGGCGTTTTCGGTCTGGTTCGCCTCACCATGGCTGCTGAAGACCATGCCGGCGGAAAACAATATCTGCGTTTTCGCCTGGCGCCGGCTCTCACCCTGCGTTCAAAATACCTGCTTGCATTCCTGGCAGCCATATCTGTGATTGCCATGCAGGACAAAGCCTGGACAGCATTGGGTATAACAGGTTTGTTCGCACTCTGGCTATCGGCCAGGATTTTGATCGATTGCAGTATTGCATCTGCAAAATGTATACGTACTATAAAAGGATCAGACTAGGTAATATGAACCTTTTTACATAAAGAAAATAACTTATTTATATTGAAACCGCTATCCTTCGATTCAACGACGCCGGCCTTGCTTATGATTTTCTACAAGGAATGGCTCATACCCCGGCGCAAAGAATGGGAACCGCTGTCAACAGCCGCGGCCGACGCGGGCTTTCTGGTAGTTGTGGCCACATGGGAAACACTTGCATTGGAAAGCGGATTGGTACGGGCAAACGAAGCCTTTGTGCTCCGGCCGGTCTCAGCGGTGTTCGAGACGGCAGCAGAGGTAGTTTTTACGCCGGCCGTAGTTATGACTACGTGGGGAACATCCGGATATTACGAGCTGTTCACAAATATCCTTTCCCTGGGTGCATACCACTCCGAGTACCCGTTGATTGCCGGATTGGACGGCAAATGCGAACTCGAGCGTTGTCTCAGGAATTACGAAAAGAATACCGGCCATATGGTTTCACGTCCTCACACATTATTGTCGGAGGAGCTCCTGCAAGATGAAGTTCAAATAAATGGTGATGATTTTGTTATTTTGAAGCCTTCGCGCAGCGGTCAATGCAAAGGTATTGAGATCGTTCGCCGCGATTCGCTCAGGGCTCTTGCCCGGGAGGCCGCCACAGGTAAACGCCCGCCGTTTGTAGTCCAGGATTTAGTGGATGACGTCTTTCTGTATGAAGGCCGTCGGTGGGATATTCGGGTAAATGTGCTGGCTACGTCACTCTTTCCTTTGAAGTATTATTTATATCCACAGGGCATTGCAAAGACAACCGGTGCGGCTGCAAACCCGGGCAGCATCGCGCTTGAGGAATGGTTGAATGCCGAGTCATTCCTCGCCGACAGCCATACAGCCGAAAATTTGCCGATGACAGGCATGCTGGATTACGTCGGGCGCAAATACATGCCCCTGAATGATTTTTGGTCACAGATTGACGAGATTGTGGGCCACGTTTTCTCCGCGATGGCACTTCAAGCGGAGCAGGAGCATCTCCCGCCTGGCCGTTCGTTTATGTACCCGGGCTTCGATTTTATTGTGGAACGCGGGGGTGCAGCCGGATATGCGGTACGCCTGCTGGAGATAAACTCGCATCCGGGGTTAGCTTGGGAGCCGCATATTACTTCCGCGCTCATGCCGCAGTATCGTTTATGGTTTGAAGAGATAAAGAAGATGGTATGACGTTTCAAAAATCTTACGGGCACAAAATCAATGATATGAGCTATAAAACCTCCCATATTATAAAAAGGCTGTTATCCAAAGCCAGACCCTTCTGGCCGCAGATATTGGCTATTTTTTTGCTTAACCTGGTACTTGCTCCGTTGGCACTATTGGCGCCGGTACCGCTAAAAATTATAGTAGACAGCGCTTTTGGCAGTCAGCCCCTGCCAGGCTTTATCACATTTTTTCTGCCCGCAGGGTTTGAAAATACGTTTGGCAACATTGTCATCGTGGCCGTGGCCCTGGTTTTGATCGCCGCTTTGCTCAACCAACTGCAGGGACTGGTTAACTGGGTATTGAAAGCCTACACGGGAGAAAAACTGGTACTGACTTTCCGTTCATACTTGTTTTATCACGTACAGCGGCTCTCCCTGATGTACCACGACCGCAAGGGCAGCGCCGATGCCCTGTACCGGATTCAACACGATGCCAGCGGTATCCGCAACTTGCTGATCAACGGATTGACGCCGATTGTTTCCGCCGTTTTTACGCTGGTGGCCATGTTTTACGTAATGTTTGCCATCAACCGGTATTTTGCTTTGATCGCCCTGGCTATTGTTCCCCCGATGGTGATCCTGACCCGCTTGTCCAGCGAGCGACTTCGCGACCACTGGATGAAAGTCAAACAATATGAAAGCGCCGCGATGTCGGTTGTACATGAAGTACTGGCTTCGCTGCGGGTGGTCAAGGCATTCGGACAGGAAGAACGGGAAAAGAACCGTTTTGTCGAACGTTCGCCCTCGTCGGTATGCTCACTGCCGCGGGTACGGCTTTGTTCCTGTATGTCGGCGCCGTATATGTCAAAGCCGGTCATATTACCATTGGCGAATTGATCATCGTGATGGCCTACCTGGCCAAAATATTCGGCCCGCTGGAAGCCATCAGCGACAGTATCAACGGTATACAATCGTCGGTCGCAAGTGCAGAACGTGTTTTCTCGCTGCTCGACAAAGACCCCGATGTGCCGGAAAAACCAAACGCCGTACCCGTTTCTCGGGTAAAAGGAGAAGTGCGGTTCGAGCAGGTGAATTTTTCCTATCACGATGGCATGACTGCCCTGCGCGATATTTCTTTTGAGGTAAAACCGGGGCAACGGGTTGGCATCCTGGGAACAACGGGCGCCGGAAAATCCACGCTGATCAATCTGCTCACCCGCATGCACGACCCGCAATCTGGCCGAATCCTGTTGGATAACCGGGATATCCGGGATTATAAGCTGGGCGATTACCGCAATCTATTTGGCGTCGTTCTGCAGGAACCCATCTTGTTCTCGACCTCCATTGCAGAAAACATTGCTTACGGGCGGCCCGGCGCCACCAAAGAACAAATTATCGCCGCGGCCAAAGCTGCCAATGCGCACGATTTTATCATGAGTTGCCAGGACGGCTATGATACGCTGGTCGGCGAACGGGGCATGCAGGTTTCCGGCGGCGAACGCCAGCGCATTTCCCTGGCACGGGCATTTATTAAAAATGCGCCATTTCTGATCCTCGATGAGCCAACCAGCGCCGTCGACATCGGTACGGAAGCTGCCATTATGGAAGCTATCGGACGGCTCATGGAAGGACGTACCACATTCCTGATTACGCATCGCCTCGATACCCTCTCCAAATGCGATCTGCTGCTTCATCTGGAAAAAGGTCGCCTGCAGGAAGTCACTTCGGGCAATCAACCCGATCTCCTGGAAAATAAAATTAAACGGTTTAAAAAACAACTGGCATGAGTTCTTCCCTGCGCATCATCGTCACCGGCCTGGTAGCCCAGCACCACACCCTTGCAGGGGTGACCTGGGACTACATCCAGTATGCCATCGGGCTGCACCGGCTTGGGCATGAGGTGTACTACTTTGAGGATACCGGCGAATGGCCTTACAACCTCGACGGCGGGCCGACGGGAAATGATTGGGTGGCTGACAATTGTAAAAAAAATGTGGAACACCTGAACAATGTACTTGCCCGGTATGGCTTACAGGAACGATGGGCGTACCATTTCCCCGCCAAATCGGAATGGTACGGCCTGTCCGGGACACGCCGGAAAGAGATCATACGCACGGCTGATCTGCTGATCAACGTGTCGGGCACCCTTGAAAGCCCTGAAAAATACCGCGACGTTAAAACGCTGGCTTATATCGACAGCGATCCCGGTTTTACCCAGGTAAAGTTGATCAACAGAGACGAGGCGTTTGCCCAACGGGTAGCCGCGCACGATATACATTTCAGCTTCGGGGAACAATTGCCAACCGGTCTGTTACCCACGGAATACCGCTGGCTCCCGACCCGGACGCCCATCGTGTTGTCGGAATGGCAAACCGGGCGCCCGCACCGGGAGACCTATACGACCGTTATGAACTGGACCAGTTACAAACCCCTGCAACTGAATGGCCGGGTATTTGGACAGAAAGACGTGGAATTTGTCCAATTCCTCGACCTGCCCCGGCAATTGAAAGGACTGTCCTTTGAAGTGGCCGTGGCAAAAACCCAGCATAAGAACTGGCAATCCAAAATCGAGCATATCCTTCCGGAAGCCCCCGGCGCTTCCATGACACGGTTGTTCGGTTCCCCCAGGGAAATGCTGACCCATTACGGTTGGAAGGTAGTCGACCCGGCGGAGTGTTGCGGCGATATCGACACCTACCGCCGGTACATCGAACAGTCGAAAGGAGAATGGAGCGTGGCAAAGGGCGGATACGTGACCGCCCAACCGGGCTGGTTCAGCTGCCGCTCGGCCTGTTACCTGGCTGCCGGCAGGCCCGTGGCCGTGCAAAGCACGGGCTTTGAAAGCGTACTGCCTGCCGGAGAAGGTATTGTTCCTTTCAGAAATCTGGAAGAAGCCATCCGGGCCATAAAAGATATCGAACACAACTACTCACGGCACGCCGAGGCCGCGCGCGCCATCGCCGAAGATCACTTCGATGCAGGCAAAGTACTCAAGAATTTGATTGAAACGGCCCTGCAGGAACACCGCACGGCTCAAATCACACAAAACATGCTCGTATGAAAACACTTGTTGCTGGTTGGTTCAGTTTCGAACAAATGGGCGCTACGGCCGGCGATCTGATCGCCAGGGACGTGGTTTGCAACTGGCTGAAGCAAGCTGGCATATTGTATGATATCGCGCTCGCGCCGCCGTTTCAGGGTGGCGTGAACTGGCGAACGGTCGATCCATTCCATTATTCCACCGTCATTTTCGTGTGTGGGCCATTTGGCAATGGCTGGCCGGTGACGGAATTTCTGGATTATTTCTCTCATGCACGGCTTGTCGGCCTGAATCTGACCATGCTCGATCCGCTGGAGCAGTGGAACCCATTCGATATACTGTACGAACGGGACAGCTCGGCGCGTACCCACCCCGACCTTACACTGCTGGCTCCGCCTCCCACAACACCTGTCGTCGGCGTCATCCTGTCGCATAAACAAAAAGAATACAAAGCCAACGCTAAACACGACCTGGCTAATGCGGCGATTCAGCGCCTGATCGATTCGAGGGAAATGTCGATAGTAAAAATCGACACCCGGCTCGATGAAAACGAAGGAGAGCTCCGAACGCCCGGCGAAGTGGAAGCCCTGATCGCTAAAATGGACCTGGTGATCACCACCCGGCTGCATGGTACCGTATTAGCCCTTAAAAACGGCGTGCCGGCTATTCCCATCGACCCCATTGCCGGTGGCGCCAAGATCACCAAACAAGTAAATACCCTCGGCTGGCCGGTGCTCTTTCAGGCAGATAAACTGGAGGACGAGGCCCTCCGGGCCGCATTTGCTTTTTGCCTTACCAGACAGGCCAGGGTTACCGCCGCGGCCTGCGGGTTGAATGCATCTGCCCGGCTGGAACAGGTTGGCCGTCAGTTGATCGGCCAACTGCTGGTGCAAAATAAGGAGTTGGCGGAACAGGCCTGAAGGCAGCAAGTATAGTTGAACATCATATTGATAAACAAAAAAACACATGGCAAGAATCGTACTCGGCTCCTACATGTTCCGGTATCCACTTGGAGGCATGCTTTCCTGGGCGCTTCAGTACCTCTTAGGACTGAAGGATCTGGGGCATGAGGTGTTTTTTGTCGAAAAATACGGCTATGCCAACGCCTGTTTCGACCCGGTAAAAGGCATGATGAGCAACGATTGCAGCCACGGACTGCAAGTCGTGGGCGAATTGCTGGCCCGGTTCGGTCTGGAAAATAAATGGTGTTTTGTGGAATATGGCGACCGGTATCATGGTATATCGAAAAAAGGCATTGAAGATGTGTTTCGCAGTGCCGATGTATTTTTCGATATGGGTACGCATGGCAGTTGGGCGGATGAAGCCGCTGCTGCATCTCTGAGAGTGCTGATCGATGGAGAACCGGGTTTCACCCAAATTAAAATGGCGAACAAGCAGGTTGCAGGCATTCCACTCGTGGCATACGACCGCTATTACACGAATGGCAAAAACCTCGGATTAAATGGAAATCCAACGCCTTTGGCCGGAATTCAATGGGGCCGCCTGTTCCATCCGGTGAAAGTGGATATATTCCCACTGCAACCGCCGCCGCCAGCCGCCGCTTATTCCACTATTATGAACTGGCGTTCCCACGATCCTATTGAATACGCGGGCAAAGTGTACGGACAAAAAGATGTGGAATTTTCAAAATTCCTCGATTTGCCCCGGCGGGTAGCGGCGCCTATGGAACTGGCTGTATCGGGCAAAGACGTCCCCGTGGAAACCTTACAGGATAACGGCTGGACGGTGCGCGACGGGCGACTGGTAACCCTGTCTTTCGACGCTTTCCGGGATTATTTGTCGGCTTCCCGGGGGGAATTCAGTATCTGCAAAAACGTATTTATCGCCAACCGAACCGGCTGGTTCAGCGATAAAAGCGCCGCCTATCTGGCCAGCGGGCGACCGGTCGTTTTGCAGGACACGGGTTTCAGCGATCATTTGCCCTGTGGAGACGGCTTGTTTGCCGTAAACACCGCCGACGAGGCGGCCGCCGCTATTCAGGAAATAGAATGCAACTACGAACGCCACTCATCTGCGGCGCGCGCAATTGCCTGCGAATATCTCGATGCTAAAAAAGTAATGAAACAACTGCTGGATGAACTCGGGATCAATACATAAATCGGACCGGCTACGCATACTCGTGCTGGGATATATCGTCCGCGGCCCCATTGGGGGAATGGCATGGCATCACCTGCAATACGTTTTGGGGCTGCAGCGCCTTGGCCACGAGGTGTATTACCTCGAGGATAGCGGCGACACCCCTTATTGCTGCTACGACCCTATACGCGGCGTTACCGATGAAAATCCGGCTTACGGCTTGCAGTTCGCGGCAGCTGTTTTTCAGAAAACGGGTCTGTCGCAACAATGGGCCTATTACGACCGTCATTTGGATACCTGGCACGGCTCCCTGGCTGGCCGGATACGAATGGTGCTTGCCGGCGCTGATCTGTTGCTAAACCTTTCCTGTTCCAATCCCATCCGCCCCTGGTTGGCCGGCATTCCGGTAAGGGCCCTGATCGATACCGATCCGGTCTTTACCCAAATCCGTAACCTGACCGATCCTGCACGGCGGGAACTGTCGGAGGCACACAACGCTTTTTTTACGTTTGGCGAAAATATCAGCCAGCCAGCCTGTCACATACCGGACGACGGGTTCCCCTGGCAGCCTACCCGGCAGCCGGTAGTATTGGATGCCTGGCCTGTGACCGCCGGGCAGGCTTTGGGAAAATTCACTACTGTGATGCAGTGGGAGAGTTACCCGGGGCGCGAATACAATGGCCGGTATTTCGGCCAGAAATCGGACGCTTTTCCGGCTTATTTCGGCCTACCCCTGCGAACGGGGCAAGTATTTGAGCTGGCTGTCGGCAGTCTGAGCGCCCCCCGGGCTACCCTGCGCGAACACGGCTGGCAGTTATGTAATCCCCTGGATGTTACCCGCGATCCCTGGACGTATCAGCAGTATCTGCAAAATTCGAAAGCGGAGTTCAGCATTGCCAAACACGGCTACGTGGAAGCCTGTACAGGCTGGTTCAGCGAACGCAGCGCCGCTTATCTGGCTAGTGGCCGTCCGGTGGTGGTGCAAGATACCGGATTTAGTCAATGGCTGGGGGCGGGGGAAGGAGTATTAGCTTTTCGCGACCCGGCGGAAGCCCTGGCAAATGTGGAACAGGTCAACAGAGATTACGAACGGCAATGCCGGGCGGCCCGTGAAATATGCGAAGCATACTTTGAATCTGCAGGAGTATTAAACCGCCTGATCGAATTGGCTATTGCCGGTTCCCGGGCAACTGCAACACTCAGTTTTTCAAAATTTTAAAGAAAAGCCCAAACAATGGTCATTTCGAACTTTGATCTGATAAAGGAAAACGGCACGCTGCGGGTAGAAGCTGATATCCGCTGGGAAGAGAAGCCAAGCGCCCCCTTCCGGTTTTTTATCCAGACGGAAGCCCGGCACAAAGACACTTTCTGGGCCGATCCCAATGCCATGCTCATCGCAGCGCTGCTACCTGCATGGCAAGCCGGTGAAAAACGCATTCGGGTGGAAGGCACCTTATGCCCTGTTCTGGCCGACAAACTGGAAGCTGTTTTTATGACCATTCAAGCCTGGTATCCCGATGAATTCGGGAGGCCGCCACTTATCGAGGCAAGCCAGGGTTTTAAAGTAAATAAACCATTCCGCACCGGGACCATGTCGCTGTTATCCTGCGGTATCGATTCGCTGGCTATCCTGCGGGCCAACCGGCAACATTTGCCCGACGACCACCCCGATGCGATCCGGGCAACGGTTTTCGTGGCGCATCACGCCAAACCGGCCGCTTCGCTGGAGGATTTGCACCGGCAGGCTAAAGGCCGGCTCCCGGCAGCCACCGCGGTATCCCAGGATGCCGGTTGTGTGCCCATACCAGTCAGCACCAATGTATGGTGGCTGAACCCCGACAACACGTTTTTTTCCTTCAAATCGCATGGGGCCCAACTGAGCGCTTGCATGGCTTTTTTCAGCAAAGGTTTTCACAAAGGCTATATCGCCTCTTCTTTCGACGGCGCTTATATGCACAAACACTGGGGCTCCCACCCACTGCTCGATTCTTTTTTTTCCACAGCCTATTTTCAGATCGAGCATACCGGTGTGGAACTGACGCGCATGAAAAAAACGGCCCTGGTGGCACATTGGCCCGCCGGGCTGCAAAATATCCGGGTTTGCCAGAACGATTCCAGCGGCAGCAGCAATTGTGGTACCTGTGAAAAGTGCATCCGGACGATGACCATGCTCGAAGCGCTTGGCAAATTGCGCGAATGCCGCTCTTTCCCGGAAAACAATATTCACCCCGAACGAATGAATTACCTCCGCGAATACAACATGCTGTTCGACCCCGAACAGGTTTACCTGTACCGCATGGCCATACCCCTTCTGAAACAACGGGAACGGCACGACCTTGTCGAAACCATGGAAGAAATTTTTGATGCTTTTTTTGAAAAAAGGGCTTATGCCACCTAAACATAACATACCGGCATCCACACGTCCGCGCATTGCCTTTTTTGATTACCCGGACGTATTCGAAGACTTCTACCCACACTACGGGGTGGACCAAAAGGCTTTTGGAACGGAATGGCAAAATACGGCCAATCACGCACGTATCGCCCTGGTACAGCGGGAAATCGGCGACGTGACCTGGTATGTGACCTGCCTGAAACCCGAACTGACAATCACCCAACACCGTTATGTCGGTTGCCAGGTCAGGTTTCTTCCTTCGTCCTGGTTGCATCGCTGCCTGTGGCGTTTGTACTACCTGACTTCCATTTCCTGGCGCTGGCAATGTATCTATAAATATTATGCTGTCTTATCCTCCTACCTCGCGCCTTTTTCCTGGAGCGTGATCCAAACGCTACGCAGGGACAGGCCCGATTTCATCTTTGCCCAGGATTATTGCAGCGGGCGCTTTGATATACTGCTGTTGTTTTCCAAAATCTTTAAAATCCCCCTGCTGAGCATTCACACCGGCAGCACCCCCGACTATTACCTGGGTAAATGGCTGAAACGATTCACCATTGGCCGGGCCGACTGGATTTTCGCCTCCGGCAACAAGGAAAAGCAAAGGCTTAATCAAACATACTCGATACCGGTGTCCCGGCTGGGCGTTATCCGGGCAACGGTCGATTTGGAAGCCTATAAGCCCATGCCGAGGGATGAAGCCTGTGCCACAGCCGGTCTGCCGGCGCAGCATCGTTACCTGTTGTTCATGGGCCGGTTGGACGACGGCGTAAAGCGGATCAGCGCCATCATCGACGTATTTGCGCACCTGAATGAAACGGATCTGCATCTCCTCATTGCCGGGAGCGGGCAGGATGAAGAAAAACTAAAAAAACAGGCCGCCCGGAAAGCGCCGGATCGGGTACATTTTATGGGTTGGGTGGGCGCCACACACCTTAAAGCAGCCCTGTACAATTTGTCCGAATGTATGGTGCTCGCTTCCTGGCGGGAGGGGTTCCCCTCGGTAATCGGCGAGGCATTCGCCTGCGGTACGCCGGTAGTAACGTCCGACGTGGGCACCGTGGCCGATGTCGTGGCGGAAGGAAAAACAGGGTGGTTGTTTCCGGCGGGTGCGGATGACCAAATGATGGAAAAACTGGCCTTTGTCGCAAAGCATCCGCAGAAAATCGCTGCCATGCGTCCCGGAATCCGCGCTTTTGCAGCAGAAAACCTGTCGGTGGAGGCCGTGATAAATTCCCTGAAGGATGGCTTCTATTCATTAAAAAAGAAAAAATCTTGAAAACAAGCAGACAACATACCGTCCTGATCGTTTCTTCGGCCCCGGCAGAGGTGGTAGAGGGGAGCATTCTGGGTACCGGTGGATGGCTGCCACCTGAAGAACGCGAAGCCCTCGACTGGCTGACCCTGGTAAAATTCATGGGTTGGAAGGCCCGGCTTGTCCGGTCTGATAATTTGACACCCTCAGTCCTCGCATCACCGGAATTGCGCTACCTGATCATTGCCGGCGAACCAGACGAATTAAGCGGCTCCTGCATCGACCTGCTATTGGAAAAAGTCAGGGAGGAGCACATTCTAATCATTGCCAGGGCAGGAAGGGCAGAAGGGCGTTTTGCACAATCATTGGGCATAAGCCGCAAAACATCGGTGCTTAGCGGAGAAAAGGTACATTGGATAGGCCCCGGCAGCCCTCGTACCTGGCATAGCCGCGGCGGTATGGTATCACTGCCGGAGCTGCATCTATCGGGGCAGGCCGATATCTGGACGACAATGGGAACAGGCGCACTGATCGCCGGCAAACGCCTGGGCAAAGGCCGTATCGCCTTGATAAGTTTCCACCCCAGTGAAGCCCGCGACCGGGTGGGTATTTTTACCACCTTGCTAAAACATCTGCTGATTTGGGGCACAGATATTCCGGTAGCCTGGCTTGATTGGTCAAACACCCTGGTATTGCGCATGGACGACCCCGGCAGCGCCCAAACCGTTTACCATGAGACCTATAACAACAACAAACTGGGAGAAGCCGAATGGGCCATGGTTGGCGCCGTTCTGGAACAATATAATGCCCGTCTGAGCATCGGCTACGTGCCGGGTTGGGTAGACGACGGGGATGCCGAAAGAGGTGTTTTGCTGATAAACGGACAGACTACCGAACGGGAAGCCGGTAAAATACACCCTTCATCAAAAGTATGTTACCTGACCACACGCCGGGGCGCTCCGATGGTGTACGACTACGAAGCGGAGTTTAGGGGCATACAACGATTGCAGAAAGCCGGCAGCATAGATGTTGAATTACACGGTTTTACCCACATCCATCCTGATAAAAAACAATGGCTGGAGGCGGATGATAAGTACACCAGTGCAGCCTGGTACCGGGAATTCGGCCAGCGGGCGGCAGATTTTTTGAAAAACCAATCCGACAGGGAACATCCTTTATACGCAGGGCTCGGCGTTTTCTCCGATATTTTTCAAACTTTCCCGGCGGCGCTTATTTGTCCGGGCGAAGCCTTTACAAACGACGTACTGGAAAAAGCCCTGCATGCCGGACTGAACATGGTGAGCAGTTATTATCAATGCATCCGGATCGGGCTTAAGTTTTGCTGGGCCCAGCATGTATGCGCGCCCTACCTGGATAAAGCCGAACCGGCCTGGTTTGAGCCGGAATTGCCGGTAATCGGTTATTTCCACGATTTCGACTTGGGCATTCATGGCGCAGACTGGCTCGCCGGCAACCTGGCTGCATGGCATAAGACCGGTGCAGAAACCTTTATCAGTTTGACGGAAATGGCCGGAAGACTCAACTGGAACCTGTACCTGGAACAAACCGGGGATGGACTTTACCTGGCCATTGAAAAACAAAAAGAAATCGGCTTGGTACGTCCCGTCATGGTTGGTTTGCGAATTCCGGGTGAAGATTTGCCCAAATACATAAGTGTTGCCGATACTGGCGGAGACCACCCGCTGCACATTCACGATGGCTCAAACGGCCACCGGCTGATTAATGTACCAGATATAAACAACATCGAAAAACAATCAATCTTAACCATTCCTCAATAAAACATTTGAACTATGACACACGCCGTTCTTTCTCCCGAAATGATCCGGATCAGTAATGAGATAATGGAATGGGCCATTACTTATCTGGCTGCTGAAAACGAAAACATTCACCGTCCCAAAGGCTCGCAGGCCGTTTGCCCGTTCGTCAAGCCGGCCATCGATAACAACACCTTTTTGCTCGCCTTCCACCCGGAGGTAAACGGTAAAAGCGAAGAGCACCTGGAACAGCTCCTGCTCAGCTATATCGAAGGTTTTAAAAAAACCGGGCCTTTTCGTGCCGGGGACACCTACAAAAAAACGCTGCTCGTTGTGTTGCCCAATGTTCCGAACGACGAATCCTATATCCTCGATGTCGTTCATAAAAGGATAAAGGACAAATTTGTGGAAAACGACCTGATGATAGGTCAGTTTCATCCCAACTGTGATGACCGGGGCGTCTACAACCGTCGCTTCAGGGTATCGATTGCACCATATTGCCTGTATTCCATCCGGCAAATGGCCCTGCACGACATCTTATTTCTACGGGATAAAAAGGAATGGTTTATGGCTTACAATGCCAAATTTGGTCAAAAATTTAAAAACGGAGACCTGGACGAACACAGCACCCACCTGGAGGAGTATTACCTGATGGCTAAACGGAAATATGACATAAAGGATAATACCAGATAGATATCAAACCAAAAAACGGCCCCCGGTATTCCCGGCGGCCGTCTCATTTTTCGTTCTGCTGTACCGCAGTATTGTGTAAAGGTCTGGATGCAAACTATTCGGCGATGTGGCGCCCCAGTACGTCGCGGGCAAACAATATGCGCGGCCGCCAGTAGGAGGAAGTACTGACATTTTCGACTACCACCCCGCGGCTGCAGGTGCTGTGCACACAGATGATGCCGCTGGGGGTGTTCTCTACCACCATGCCGACGTGCTGGATACGGCCTTTGCGGCCGAAAAACAACAAATCGCCCGGCATCACATCGCTCAACGGCACTTTGGTGCCCTGCAGCGATTGTGTGGCGGAGCCGCAGGAAACCGTCACGTCAAATTTTTTCAGGATAAAACTGGTAAAGCCCGAGCAATCGAAGCCCGTGGAAGGGCTTACGCCGGCATAGCGATAGCGGATGCCGACATATTGCTGGGCCAGGCTGATCATTTCTTCCCGCAACTGAACCATCTCCGCGCTAAGGGCACGGACAGGGCGGTAAGCGGAACCGGTAAATAAAAGGAAAACGGCAATGGGGAACAGCAGAAAACGAGATACTTTCTTAAAGCAACAACAGGAAGGGTCGCTCATACAAAAGGATTTTTTTTACACGGACCGGCACGGTGAAGACCGGGACCGCGGGTGTGGAAGATTGTTCGGATTAAAAACAATACAGGACTGATCTGGCAGTTTGCAACAAGTGCATGTTCACGGGTAGGATTAGTGCAGGAAAGGGTTGCCAAAACCCTTGGGTGGGGCCAAGGTAGAAAAAGGTTTAAAATTGCTCCTGTTTGAAATAAAAATTGTTAAAAAAATCTTAAAACAATTGAAACGTATCGGCATCTTCCAAAAAGGGCAATTGCCGGCGGAATTGTTGCAGTTCCTCCAATGATAGTTTGGCAGTGAGCACTCCCTCCTGCCCACTTATTTGGCAAATTTTCCGGCCGGAAAAGTCAACCAAAGCCGAGTCGCCGCTGTATTCGTAGCCGTTACCGTCTTTGCCCACGATATTCACGGCTGCTACATAACACTGGTTTTCGATGGCCCGGGCGGGCAAAAGCGTCCGCCAGTGGTGGCCGCGGCGGTCGGGCCAGTTGGCCACGTAGAGCAGCAAATCGTAGTTGCCCGCTTCGTCAGCGGGCCGGTTGCGGCTCCATACCGGAAAGCGGAGATCGTAGCATACCAGGAGGCAAATTTTCCAGCCCTGCCAATTCACAATGCGCCGTGTATTGCCTGCCATGTAGGTTTCGTGCTCTTTGGCCAGGCCGAACAGGTGGCGTTTGTCGTAAATATCCATTTGCCCGCCGGGACGCATGAATACCAGCCGGTTGTAAAAATGACCGGCTTCCTGGCAAATGAAACTGCCGGTAATGGCGGCGCCGGTTCGGGCGGACTGTTCACGCAGCCATTGCACGGTAGGGCCATCCATGGGTTCGGCCAGCAAGGCCGCATTCATGGAGAAGCCCGTAGTGAACATTTCCGGCAGGATGATAAGGTCGGTGTGGCCGGCCAGGGGCGCCAGTTTTTCGGAAAACAGGGCGCGGTTGGCGACCGGATCTTCCCAATGAAGAGCGGTTTGAACGATGGTCAGACGCATACGTGCGATGATGCAATATCCGGTAAAGATTCAACCAATTCATGAAATACAATATCTTGGCCATCGAATTGGTCATTCAATCGTCACTAACAAACAACAAGATTATGAAAAGTATGCAGGACTGGCTGACCGAATACGGGGAAAGCCATCAGAACCCCACCAACAAACTGGTACACTGGATCTGTGTCCCCACGATCTTCTTTTCCATTGTCGGGTTGTTCTACGGCGTCAAACTGGGGGTGTCACTTACGCCTACCCTGCAACTCAACCTGGCCATGGTGCTGTTGGCGCTCGCCGTGCTGTATTATGTCCGGCTTTCGCCGGCGCTGGCTGTCGGCATGTTGTTGTTTTCCCTGGCATGCCTTTTCGTCGCACAACAAATTGAAGCGGCCGGCATTCCGCTCTGGCAGGTGTGTGTCACACTTTTCGTGCTGGCCTGGATCGGCCAGTTTTGGGGGCATAAAGTCGAAGGCAAAAAACCTTCGTTTTTCAAAGACATCCAGTTCCTGATGATCGGCCCCGCCTGGCTGATGAGTTTTGTGTATGGGAAACTGGGGGTGAGGTATTGAAAAGGGTTTAACGGGTTGAGCGGGTTGAGCGGGTTTAACGGGTTCGGATACCCTTGGCCTTCTTAGTTGGGGATGCCAAGGGCATCTGAACCCGTTAAACCCGCTCAACCCGTTAAACCCGTTAAACCCATTCAAAGATTTTTCCCATAAAACAGCCCGCACGCCGTATGCCCGGTATTGCCCATTGGGCCGGGCAGCGACTGAAAATCGAGGCGTTTGTACAAGCCGTTTGCTTCTTTCATGGCTGCAATGGTTTCCAGGTACATGTACCGGAAACCGCGTTCGCGGGCTTCCGTTTCGAGCAGGGACACAATTTTGCGGCCCTGCCCTTTTCCGCGGGCTTCGGGCAGGACATACATTTTTTTTA
>JAKLJF010000170.1 GCA_023151335.1 Thermoanaerobaculia bacterium
ATAATCACTCAATCACTCAATCACTCAATCACTCAATCACTCAATCACTCAATCACTCAATCACTCAATCACTCAATTCAATACCCTCCCCAGGCCCGCTCACCTTTCTGATATGGTGTGCAACCCTCGTACCGCCCTGGTATTTCCACCATGCGCAGCGCCTGGGTGCAGCCAATTTCAGAGGTGAAATAGCCCCAGACCGTCAGATCTTTGAATGTCTTGAAAAAAACAGGCGGTTCGCCGTTCTTTTTATCTTTCGGCGGTTCCTTTTGCTCTTTATCCAGTTCCACGAGGTAGTCGTGGCGCTGGGATTTGGAACAACGCATAAAGTTTTTACCATACTTCTGTTTGCAGCGCTGGTCCAGCGTGGCCAGTCCGTCGACAAACCTTTTCTGTTCGTCCGCCTTGTAGCAATCGCTGACGATCACGGCGATGAACTGCCCCACTTTGGCGGTCTTGGCGCCCGGCGTGTTGGTTGTGGGCAGGATGGTGTCGGCCACTTCATTCATGAGTTTGATCTGGCCTTTGGAAAATATGCCGATGTCTTTGCTGTAATCGGCATCGTCCATGGCGTCCCAGTTGATATTATTGGCCAACAGGCTGTCGGCGCCCAGCAGGCTCCCCCCCATCAGAATAGCGACCCGTTGGATAGCTTCTCTTCTGTTCATATTGAGATGAAAGTTTGATACGACATTAATGTTAGAGCAGGTTTATGATAATCCGTAATCCGTAATCCGTAATTACAAATCCCCCTTTTTCAGCGCTTCCACGGCGAAGTTGGCTGCCCGTGCCGTAAGCGCCATATAGGTCAGCGAAGGGTTTTGGCAGGCGGCGGAGGTCATGCAGGAGCCGTCGGTCACGAATACGTTGGGCACGCCGTGTATCTGGTTCCAGCGGTTGAGCACGGAGCTTTTCGGGTCGCGGCCCATGCGCGCGGTGCCCATTTCATGGATGGCCATGCCGGGGTAGGAGCCGCGGTCGAAGGTCTGCGGATTTTTCAGGCCGGCGGCTTCCAGCATTTCGGCGGCGTCGTTCATCATATCCACGCGCATTTTTTTCTCATTCTCCTTGATCTCACAGTCGATGGCCAGCACGGGCTGACCCCATTTATCCTGTTTGCTTTTGTCGATGAATACGCGGTTTTCGTAATACGGCAACATTTCGCCGAAACCAGTCAGGCCCATCGACCATTGTCCCGGTTCGCAAAGGGCGTCCTTGAACTCGGCGCCGATGTTGAGTTCCGGGATTTCGCGCGCCCAGCCTTCGCGGCTGGCGCCACCCTGGTAGCCGAACCCGCGCAGGTAGTCGCGTTTGTCGCCGAACAGGTTGCGGAAGCGGGGGATGTAAATGCCGTTGGGCCGGCGGCCGTAGTAGTACTTGTCTTCGTAGCCCGCCACTTTGGCGCTGGCGCCGCAGCGGAAGTGGTGGTCCATCAGGTTGTGGCCGAGTTGTCCGCTGGTGTTGCCCAGACCGTCGGGAAAGGACTCGTCGACGGAGTTGAGCAGAATGAAAGTGGAGGCCAGCGTGGAGGCGCACACGAAGATGACTTTGGCCTTGAATTCGATGGTCTGGTTGGTTTCGGCGTCGATGACCAGTACCCCGCTCGCCCGTTTTTTGTCCTTGTCATACAGGATGCGGTTCACAATGGAGAAAGGCCGCAGGGTCAGATTGCCGGTGGCCACGGCAGCGGGCATGGTAGACGACTGGGTGCTGAAATAGGCCCCGAACGGGCAGCCCCGGCTGCACAGGTTGCGGTACTGGCATCCGCCGCGGCCGTTATGCGGTTGGGTCAGGTTGGCCGCCCGGCCGATGGTCATCGCGCGTTTGCCGCCGTAGTGCGCCTTGATGCGGGCGGCCACGTCTTTCTCCACGCAGTTCATCTCCATGGGCGGCAGGAATTGGCCGTCGGGCAACTGGGGTAACCCTTCCACCGAGCCGCTCACGCCAATGAAACGCTCCACATGGTCGTACCAGGGCGCCAGGTCTTCGTAGCGGATCGGCCAGTCCACGGCAATGCCTTCCTTGGCGTTGGCCTCGAAATCGTAGTCGCTCAGCCGGTAGCTCTGGCGGCCCCACATGAGCGAGCGGCCGCCGACGTGGAAGCCGCGGTACCAGTCGAACCGTTTGACTTCGGTGTACGGACATTCCAGGTCGTTCACCCAAAAATCGGGCGCGAACTCGCTGTATGGGTAATCCCGTTTTTGCACGGGATGCGATGCTTCCATTTCGGTGGTGAGGCGGCCGCGGTGCGGAAATTCCCATACCCGCGTCATAGCCGTCGGGTAGTCTTTGACGTGTTCGATGTTGCGGCCGCGCTCAAGGAGCAGGGTTTTCAGACCCTTTTCGGTGAGCTCCTTGGCCGCCCACCCGCCGGAGATGCCGGAGCCTATGACGATGGCGTCGTAGGTATTGTCTGCCATGTATTATAATGATGAATGATGAATGATGAATGATGAATTTTGTCAGACGACTAACTTATGTTTATTAAGTGTAACTTCTGCGTATACCTTGCTCCGCCAGGTTTTGTGCATCAGCGCCGGCAACGTTTACGAAACTTTTTAAGTTTCGTAAACGTAATTCTGTGATGAGTGATGAGCGATGAGTATGGTCCGGGAGAACTCAAAACTCAAAACTTTTAAACGTCGCAAATTTCAACGGCTTTGCGCAGGGACTCCAGCTTGTCCGGCTGAACGGGAATAAACTCCTGCGCCACATAGCCCTTGAACCCCGTATCGGCAATGGCGCGCATGATGGCGGGGTAGTATAATTCCTGCGTATCGTCGATTTCGTGGCGTCCGGGCACACCGGCGGTATGATAGTGGGCGAAATAGGGATGGAAGTCCCGGATAGTCCGGATGATATCCCCCTCGTTGATCTGCATGTGATAAATGTCGTAGAGCAACTTGAAGTTTTCCGAGCCGAGGCGTTTGCACAGTTCGATACCCCAGGCGCTTTTATCGCACATATAGTCTTTGTGATCCACTTTGCTGTTGAACAGCTCCATGCAGATCACCACGCCGTGCTGTTCGGCCAGGGGCATGATCTTTTGCAGGCCGGCGATGCAGTTCTGGAGGCCGGTTTCGTCGTCCATGCCGTTGCGGTTGCCGCTGAAACAGATCAGGTTGCGGTAGCCGGCTTTGCCCACGAGCGGGATCATTTCGCTGTAATTTTTGATCAGCGTTTCGTGGTACTCCGTGTGGTTCCAGCCGTTCACGAGGTTGATCTCGGCACCGTTGCACATGGAAGAGTAGAGGCCGTATTTTTGGAGGACGGGCCAGTCTTTCGGCCCCACCAGGTCGATGGCGGGCATATTCAGCGCCTTGACGGCCTGGCAAAACTCCTCCAGCGGGATGGAATGGAAGCACCAGCGGCAAACGGAATGGTTGATGCGGCCTTTCCAGGCGGGCGGTTCGTTGTCTTCGCTGGCGGCGGCAGCCAGGTCGGCGGCTTTCAGGGTAAGAGCGGCGGCGCCGGCTGCCAATGTTTTCAGGGCCCGGCGGCGGGAGGTATGGTTTGGCATAACAGTGCGAGCGATAAATTTCGGGCACAATGTACGCCGTGACCTGAAACAAATGAGCGCAAAATTGTGTGCTTGCCGGATTTTTGCAAGGATCGTAACGACCTTAATCCCGGTACCGCTTCGTCAGATCGCCATAGTAATCAATCCGCCGGTCGCGGAAGAAGGGCCAGATGCGCCGCACGTCCTCCGTGCGCTGTTTGTCGATTTCCAGCACTGCGTTTTCCTCTTTGTCGGGGCTGGCCAGGTACAGCACCTCTCCCTGCGGCCCGGCCACGAAGCTCTGGCCCCAGAACTGGATGCCGCCGGTGACGCCCGTCCAGTCGGGCTCGTGGCCCACGCGGTTGACGGCCACCACGGGCAGGCCGTTGGCCACGGCGTGGCCACGCTGAATGGTGAACCAGGCGCCGTGCTGCCGGGTTTTTTCTTCGGCGGTGTCGGTGCTTTCCCAGCCGATAGCCGTGGGGTAGATCAGCAATTCGGCGCCGGCGAGCGCCATGAGACGGGCCGCCTCGGGGTACCACTGATCCCAGCATACCAGCACGCCCAGGCGGCCCACGGAGGTTTGAATGGGCTGGAAACCCAGGTCGCCGGGCGTGAAATAGAATTTTTCGTAGTAAGCCGGGTCGTCGGGTATGTGCATTTTGCGGTATTTGCCGGCCATGGAGCCGTCTTTTTCAAACCCGAGGGCGGTGTTGTGGTAAAGTCCGGGCGCGCGTTTTTCAAACAACGAGGTCACCAGCACCACGCCGTACTGTTTGGCGGCAGCCGAAAAAACGGCCGTATCGGGGCCGGGAATGGGCTCGGCCAGGTCGAACATGGCCGTTTCTTCGGCCTGGCAGAAATAGATACCGCAATGGAGTTCTTGTAAAATCACGAGTTCGGCGCCCCGGGCGGCACAGTCGGCGATGCCGGCGAGCGATTTTTGAATGTTGGCCTGTTTGTCGTTGGAACAGGATTGCTGGACGAAACCGATTTTCATTTATAGTGATGAGCGATGAGTGATGAGCGATGAGTGCAATGTGGCTCAGGCGAAGAGGTGTCATCAGCCGAAGCATGAGGCTGGTGACATCTCGGAGCAGTTCCACAGCCCAGCTTGGCAGGATCTGTCACCCGCTCGTACCTCGCGGATGGCAGCTCCGTATAAGCCAAAGTGCTGCAATGTCGAAGAACTGGCCTGTTGCAAAAGTTTGGAATGTTTTACTATTCTTGTGCAGAAATACAACGTTTACTTGAAAAATGCCGCGTATATGCGCTCAGGCTTCTTTTTCGTCTTTTTATTTGCCATTCAAACGGCTTTTTCCCAACATATTTTTCGCGGCAAAGTACTGGATGCTGAAACCCGTGCGCCGCTGGCCGGCGTACTCGTCATGATAAAAAATGCCGGCACAGGAACGGTTTCCGATGCCCGGGGACAGTTTATCCTGTCTGCCGGGGAAGCGCCCGATACAATCCGTTTTTTGTACTACGGATACCTGGAATTAGATTCGAGTCTCACAACCGGCCATTACCATACCATTTACCTGAAGGCCAAAACTGGCCGGGAACAATGGGGTATACCGCCTGAAAATACTGCAAACGCCGTTCTGCGGCCAACGCTGATCCAGCCTGCCGCGTACGACGACCCGGCACACCTGCTTCAGGGTGGAGTGTCCGGCTTGCTGATGGCCCGCGGCGGGAGCAATCCCAACGAAAATTACACCCTGCGGGTGCGCGGACTGAGCGGCGCCCTGCTTTCCGATCCGCTCATTTGGATCGACGGCATGCCCGGCGGCAGTTTGTCGATGCTGAATCCGGAAGACATATCCGAAATGACGGTGATACAGGAGGCCGCTTCCACGGCCCGTTTTGGCGCGGCGGCGCAGGCGGGCGTGGTGTCGGTACGCACACAGCCATACCGCCTGACGGATTGGGGCTGGCAACTGGATTACCGCACCCAGCTGTCGCTCGCTCAGGTCTTGCGACCGGTAAAACCCCTGAACGCGGAGGAATTTCTGGCTCAGGGGGGAGACGATATGATGCCGGGCAACGAATCGACCTATTGGCCCGACCAAATTACAAGCAACGCTTTTTCACAGTTTCACCACCTGGCCCTCGGATATTCGGACCGAAAGGTTCAGTGCCGCGGCAGCTTCGGCTTTCAGGACCGCGACGGCATACTCCTTTACTCCGGATACAAACAATACCGCGGCATGGCGGACGCTACATATTCTTTTTGGGATGACCGGATCCGGTTGCGCGGCCAATGGCTGGGACATTTGCGCCAGGCAAACCTGTCGGTACCTGCCGCTTTTCATTACGCGGTGAATTTCAACCCGACATTTTCCATACGGAGCAGCGACTCCATTTACCAGCAGTTCGGCGGTTATACCCAGTTTCCGCCCGCAAGCTTTAATTTTTATAACCCGGTGGCGCTGCTGGAACAAACCAAAAATCTGGCGGAAACACATGGCTGGCGGGTCATGCTCCGCGCCGATATCAAACTGCTGCGTCATTTGACCCTTTCAGGCGGCTGGTCGCAGCTTCAACAACAGTACGGATTCGGCGAATACAACATGCCGGAAAGTTTTTACCGCGACTGGCTGGGCAAAGGGTACGTCAACATGGGGATCGACAATTCGGCTAACGGGTACTGGGAAGGATTGTTGCGTTACCAGACATCGGCTGCCAAACACCGTTTCAGCCTCGAAACCGGTGTCCTGGGCCAAAGGCGCCGGCTGGACGGCGTACAATTTTTTGGCGGCGACATTGTACCGCGATATCCGGAAATACGCGGCGTGCGCGACATTTTGCAGCTGTACATAGCGCATAAAGGCCCGGGCACCGTGGGGTACATGCACTACGATTCCATTTTTGAAAACAGAGGATTGTTGATCGAAGCCACGCATGAATACGATGAACGCTGGCAGTTTACGGCCGGGGTACGCGGCCTGCAATGGCAATATGGGGGCGTCCATTTTCCTGCCACCCTGCTGCCTTACTTTCGGGGCGCGTTTAACGTGCTGGGCGGGAAAAACAGCCTGCACGGGAAGTCGCTCATCCTGCGCGCCTCCTGGGGCAGATCGGCAGATGCGTATGTCCCCTATCCGACCAAACCCGCTCACTGGAATGACAAAAAAGAATTTGGACTGGGCCTCGATGCCGGCGGCAGGCGCTGGCGTTTTAGCGCAAACTGGTTCTGGAACCACGCGCACAGTTTTTACCAATACGTGCCGAATCCCATGCTCAGAAGCCTCGATATTAAAAACCGCGGCTGGTACTATGCTTTGAGCGGAGCGCTGGTGCAACGCCCGCGTTTCGACTGGCAAAGCGATTTGCATATTTCTGCCGTGAACACCCGGTACGACAACTACCTCGGCCCGGCCAGGGAGTTAAACAGTTACAGTCATTTCGGGTATGCCGGCAGCAGTTGGGGGGTGATCCGTACCTTACAAAAGACCCAGATCATTGGCGGTGTTACCGGGTATATAGACAGGAACGGCGATAATATTTATAACGAGGAGGATATGTTTGTTCAGGGCAATGGCGTCCCTTCCCTCTGGCTGGGCTGGAACAATGCGCTTCGCTGGAAACAGTGGACGCTGAATATAAATTGCCGTTACACGCGCGGGCACGTGCTCCTCCATGAGTACCGGGTTTTGTACGAAGTCAATCCCGAATTCAGTATCAACAACAGTATTCAAACCCGCTATTACAATCCAAGGCAAATTTTCGGTGGCAACATTTCCAATGAACATGTCGAGAAAGCCGGTTTTTTTCGTTGCGACGGCTTGCAATTCACGTATGACGTCCTTCCCGGATATTCCGGCGGGCGTCGCTTCTCCTGGCAGATCTTTGCCGGCGTACAAAATGCTTTTACCATAACCCGCTATACCGGGAATGATCCCGAGGTGCGACTTGTTGCACCGCCCGCCGACCCGCGCTATATCTCATCCCAGCCCAACCCCCGCGCACCCGGTATCGACCGGGCGGGTTCCTATTGGCTGGAGCGGGCTTTTTACGCCGGCGTCAGGTTGTCGGTCAACGGCCGGCGCACGTTGGTATGTGATTCACCGGTCAGCCAACCGGAATAGAAACCGCTGCATTTCCTGCTTCCAGGGCTTGCCGCTGCCCACGAAATTGTTGTGCATAAAACTGAAGATCAGCACCTTGCCGCTTTTTGTCACCAAATAGCCGCTCAGGCATTGCACCCCGCTCATGCTGCCGCTTTTGGCAAAAACAAAAGGCTGGCCGTCCGGCCCGCGGTACCAGTCGGCCAGCGTGCCCGCTACGCCGCCCGCCGGGAAGAGGGAAAACAGCCGTTCGGGGGGCTGCTCGCGGAACAATGTCTGTAATACGCCGGTCAGGTAGCGCGGGGTAATGAGGTTGTAGCGCGACAAGCCCGAGCCGTCGACCCAGCGTGGCGGGTTCGGCAGGGCGCCGAACAGGCTGTCTTTCACCCAGGCGATGATCTTTTCCTGTTGCAGGGTATCGTATTTCACCCCGGCACACACCAGTAGCAGTTGCTCGGCCACGAAGTTGTCGCTTTCATACATCATGCGGCGGTAAACGGTGTCGGTAGGACAGGAATAAAACGTTTTCCAACCAGGCCCAGGCGGGCCAGGCCGGCTTTTCCAGTTCACTCCGTAAAGAGAGTCCGTTTTGAAAGTGACCAGGGGTGGGGTCCGGAATTCGCCCAGGTGAAAGGGGATGGCTCTTTCAAACTCGATGGAATCGATGAAAAGCGAATCGTATTGTACATAAATGGTTGAATGGTCTTCGGCGCGGGCTATGCGGGGCGTTTTGCGGCCGCTCACATGCATGTCCCAGACAAATTCACGCGCTGGGGAAATTACCCGCGTTTTCTCTCCTTTTTTTTTCGAAATGATGGTTACGTTGCCGTAGGCCGGCATAGCCGAGCGCTCCGGGGAATAATATTCCGCGTAATCGTCCCAGGCCCAACCGGGGCCGAAGCGTTCCATATAATCCTGTTCGTAAAATTGAAGATTGTACAAGCCGAGGGGTTGTTGTTTTAAGAACCGGGCAGCCGGCTGCCAATTTTCGAAATCGGGATGCAAAAAAGTGGGATCGCCGGTACCCCGGAAGAAAAACGTATCACTGGCAATTTTCCATTTCATACCTGGCAGGGAATCCCCCAGCACCTTCAAACAAGTCGCCAAAGTCAGAATTTTCGTGTTCGATGCCGGGGTGAAATACCGGTCGGCATTCACCGCCGCGAGCGTTTGTCCGCTGGCCGCATCTACCAGGTGAAAACCCGTAAAACCCCTGGAAAAGACGGTAGAGGTTTCGATTTCGGTCTTCAGGTTTTTATAAAAATGGCGTTCGGCGCGGCGGGGGGCGGCGCAGGAAGCGAGCAGCAGGAGGCAAAAGGCAAAGAGGCAAATACGCATAGGGCGAAAGATAACGCGGT
>JAKLJF010000171.1:0-3635 GCA_023151335.1 Thermoanaerobaculia bacterium
AATTCGACCAGGCCGGTTTTCACCACGGCAGCTACCAGGGTGCTGAAATCAGGATTGGAAACGGCAATATCCACGATCGTCCCGTTCGAACGATCCGTAACAACATTGGATGTGGTTTGCGGGATTTCTGTCAAAGATTCTTTTTGGCAAGACGAAAAAGTGGCGATCAGGGTGGCAAAAAGCAAAAAGGAAAAAATCGGGCGTTTGATAAAAGTCAGGTTCTGCATGGTAAAATCAATTTGGTTGAATCATTTTTGTTTAAGAATAATACTTGATCCGAATCTTAAACTTAAACAAAATGAATGCGGTGAGGTTTTCCGCCCTGCTCTTTTTTGTGCAATTTGCCAATATTTGACATTTCAACCGGATGACCTGAAATGGTGTTTTACCTGTAACTTTTTCCAAACACCCTTTTAAACCTGCATTATGCTCAAATCTGTTTTTTGGGGCGCGACGATCGTGGTCATATATTGCGGTTTGGCCTTGCCGCTCGCGGCGCAAACGGATTTTGCCAGTATTGACGCTTATGCCGGCCGCCTGCAAATCCGCGACAACAACATCGAACAACTCACTGACACGCTCACGGCGCCGTTTTCCACCGAATTGGAAAAGGCCCGCGCCATATTTGTGTGGATCGGACAAAATATCGCCTACGACTGCGGCAGCGAAAACCGGCTGGAACAGGAGCCGGAGGAAGCCATCGAGCCATTGTACTATACGCAGATACAGCTGGAAAACATCCTGAAGACCCGGCGTACCCGCTGCGACGGCTACGCCTTTATGTTCAAACTGATGTGCCGTTTGAGCGGCATCTATTGCACAGTTCAGGAAGGATTTGCCCGTTTTGCAGGCGAAAAAGTGGACCCCGCCACCGTCAAACCCAATCACGCCTGGAACGCCGCCTGCCTTGATGGCGAATGGTACGAGATCGATGTCAGCGCCGGATCGGGCGGCTGCGACGGCCGCCGTTTTCGCGCCCGGCGCGACGAGTCTTATTTCCGAATGTCGCCGGCTCTGCTGGAACGCCAGTATATTCCCATCGACGACCACCGGCATTCGAACAATCAGGGCCGGATCATTTTAAAATTGAAATACTGAACCGTGCCCAATGACGCTCCACGAACCTAATTAGGAGGAGCGCATCGAAGCGCAATCGCGGTTCTACCCGAACTCCGTTCAATTACCCCTGCAAAACGAGCTGTCGTATTTCCCCCTTTTCCGAAACGTGCACGGCGCCAGACGCTATACGGGAATACCCGGTGTAATTTTTTACAAAACTATTTTTTTGTTAAATAACTAAATTTTAGTTGATAAACTAATTTTTAGTTATATCTTTGTGTGCATTAAACGAAATCAACAGCAATGAAACGTCTCACACACAAGGAAGAAGAGATAATGACCATCCTCTGGCGGCTTGAAAAGGCTTTTGTAAACGACATCCTGAACGAGATGGACGAGCCTACACCGCCTTACAACACCGTATCGTCCATTGTTCGAAAACTGGTAGCCGACGGCCTGGTCGGCTACGAAGCCTTCGGAAAAACGCACCGCTATTTTCCCATCCTGAAAAAAGAGGATTACCGCGCCAACGCGTTCCGGCGTTTCATGGACAATTATTTCAGCGGCTCGCCTGCCGCGCTGCTGTCCTATTTCGTGGAGGAAGAAAAGCTTCGCCCGGAGGAAATCGACAAACTGCTCGAAGACATCAAAAAACGCGACGAATGATGCCTGCTATTCAATATCTCCTCGAATCGGCTTTTTGCCTGGCCTGCCTGTATGCTTTTTACTGGCTGGCGCTTCGCCGCCAAACCTTTTTCCAGTGGAACCGCGCCTACCTGATGCTGGCCCCCGTGCTGGCCCTGCTGATTCCGGCCCTGACGATCAGTTTCGATAAACCTGCCCAACCGGAAGCACCCGGACAACCGGATTGGCCGGTTTTGGTGGAATACGTACAAACGGCGCCCCGGGCGATGCAGGAGGGGCTGCAGCAGCCGGTTTGGTCTTTATCCCTGGGGGAATTGTTGTGGTGGTGTTACCTGACGATAGCCGCGATTTTGTCCATGCGGTTGTTGCACCGGGCAGTTCGGCTTACCGGCTTTATTTATCGGCACCGGTCAGGCCGCCGGGACGGACTGACCCTGGTGTCGGGACCGGATGGAACCCCCCTGGCGTCCTTTTTTGGATATATTTTCTGGCATCCGCATCGCGCGGACAAGGCTGAGCACGACCTGATGTTCGAGCACGAGCTGGCGCATGCCCGGCAATGGCACAGCCTCGATCTGTTGTGGATGGAAGCCCTGATCGTACTGCAATGGTTCAATCCGCTGCTGTACGTTTACCGGCGCAGTTTGCGCGCCGTACACGAATATATTGCCGACGATCACGTGGTGCGTCGCACCCAACAGCGGTATACCTATGCGACTTTGCTGGCGCAAAGCCAACGGACGCCAGCCGAAGCGCACGGCCTGGTCAACACCTTCCATTCACTCATAAAAAATCGTTTAACCATGCTGGCCAAACAACCTTCCCACCCGCTCAACCGCCTTCGTTATTTATTCGCCACCCTGTTGTGCTTTGCTTTACTGGGCATGTTTTCCTTCCGGATGGTTGACCGGGTTCCGTTTTTTTCACCGTTGCACACCGCCATTGAAACGGCGGAGCATTATGCGGGCGAACTGCGGGAGGTGACCGTGTTGGCCGAAAAAAGCATAACGAACGAACGCGCACCTTTCATCTTTTACTGGGGTTCACACGCTTGTTACATCGAAAAAAATCCGGTCTCCGGCCAATATAGCGGCACTTTGGGGCTTAAACCGGTTGATTTCCGGCAGTTAATCAATCGGGAGCCCCGCCTGTGGAATGGCCACACGTTGGAGACACATTTATCATTCAGGTTGAACGGTTTCCCGGTGCGGAGCGATTATAACAACACCGGGACATATGGTAGCTGCCGGAAAAAGTTAAGCGACTTTGCCTACGCCATACAGCCCGGAGACAGGATTCGCATAACCAATTTGTCGTTGTCGAATAGCCAGGAAGCGACAATAGATCTGTTGTTCGATATCGCGCCGGAGGGCCTGGGGCCAAATGCCCCGACCGAAATATATTGGTCGGAACCGGGCAATAACACCTTATCCAGCGGCACATGGGGATATTTTATCTGGGGAAAATACCTGAACACCAAAAACAACAACCGTGATTTTTTCACGGCCAGCGAATTCCTGGAGATGACAGAGTCGGCGCCGCAGCATTACCAGGAAAACGGGGAACCATCCCTTACCACTAATTGCACGCTCGTTTTGTTGCCCTTGCACAACCGTGATGCCGTGGAAATAACCGTCGTGCACGACCGCAATAATCCCGCTGTCTACGCGAAGTATAAAAAACGCCTGCAGGAACTGACTGGAAATGAACTACGCCCGGATTTATGTATATATGTGGATGTGAATGTGCCCGGATTTGCCCCGATTTCAGGTGGCGTGATGCGCATTGTGGAAGACAACCATCCGGCTTTGGATTTGCGTCGCGATGATTTGCACAAATTTACCTTCGAATGGGGAGCCTTTGCACAGGCCGAACCGGCAAAATATGGGCGGGCCTTTCCGAACAAAGATAAAAACCTGCAATCCGTTGAT
>JAKLJF010000171.1:3645-8919 GCA_023151335.1 Thermoanaerobaculia bacterium
GATAAAGCATCCCGAAAGTCAGCACAAATACCCATTGACGAGGTGAGACAGATGCTCGACCTGACGCCGCATTTCTGGGAAGACAACAATCTGCTTCAGGGCTTGCAATTCCGCGTACAATACCAGGATTTGCTGGCCGATTACGCGGGAAAAAACGGTTTGCCAGGTATATTTAAACAAGAAGTTCGCGAAAAAATCCGCATCGGCGACACGCTTACCCTGACGAACTTCTCCGCCTCCGGCCGTTACCTGATCTGCCACACCATTGAGATCATTGCCGGTGAAAACGACCCCAAACCGAAACTTGCCGTCGGAAATAAAACTGTGCAACCCAAAACTGTCCGGCTGAGCGTCAGCCCAAACCCTGCCCACGATCAGGCAACCGTCGATATCGCGATTCCGGAAGCCGGGCAAGGTTTGTTCACCGTAACCGACGCGATGGGCGTGGTGCGTTTTTCCCTGAAAACGGACTTTCACGCCGGCATCACACCGTTCAAACTGCCATTAACCCAAATTAAATCCAAAGGCGTGCTTTACCTCCGGTTGGATATGCCTTACGGGAGCGGGCAGGCTGTTTTGACGGTGGAGTGAAAATGTTTATAAATTTGCCCGTAATTTAAAGAAACGGACAAATGTTTACCGGTATCATCGAATCCCTCGGGGTCGTTCAAAAAATCGAAAAGGACCGCTCCAACATCCATTTTACCATTACATCTTCTATCAGCGGCGATTTAAAGACAGATCAGAGCGTGAGCCACAACGGCGTTTGTCTGACCGTGGTAAAGACCGGCGATATGCCCTCGGGTGCGTTTCACGTCGTCACGGCCGTGGAAGAAACCCTGCGCCGGAGCAACCTTGGCGCCTGGCAACCCGGTACCCTGGTCAATCTGGAGCGTTGCCTGCCCATGGGCGGGCGGCTCGACGGCCATATCGTGCAGGGCCACGTGGATGCCGTGGCTACCTGCGTGGAAGTACTGGAAACCGGCGGTTCCTGGCGTTTTACCTTCCGCTACCAACCTTCCCCCGAACATATTCTGGTGGATAAAGGCTCCGTATGCCTCAACGGCGTGAGCCTGACCGTGGTAGAACCGCGCGACGATCTTTTTTCCGTGGCCATTATTCCTTACACCTGGGAAAACACGAATTTCAAAACTTTGACTGCCGGAGATTGGGTGAATATAGAATTTGATATTATTGGAAAATATATTTCCCGGTATCTTGCGCTGTACAAGTGAAGATACCTTGTTATGCGCCCTTGTCTGTTTGTTCTTTGCCTCTATTTCGGAGTAGGTACTCCTTTAGCCGCCCAGACCATTCGCGGTACCGTACTGGATAAAATTACCGAATCGCCCTTGCCCGGCGTACTGGTAGACCTGCCCGACCTGGCTGAACCCCGCGGCGCCGTGACCGACGTCAACGGCGTTTTTATCATCAAAGACCTGGCGCCGGGCCGCTATCAATTGCGGGCGCGTTACCTGGGTTTTGAAGACGAGGTGTTGCCAGACGTACTGGTAACAAGCGGCAAAGACGCCGCCCTGCAAATCCTGCTGGAAGAAGCCACCCAGTCCATACAAGCCGTCACGATCACGGGCACCAATAAATCAAAGCCCGTGAACCGGCTGGCCAAGGTCAGCGCCATAGCCCTGAACCCGGAAACCGTGACCCGCTACAGCGGTGGCCGAGGCAACATAGCGCGTATGGCCGGCAATTTTGCCGGTATCGGCGCCACCGACGATTACCAGAACAACCTCGTGATCCGCGGCAACTCGCCCACTGGCTTGCTGTGGCGGCTCGACGGCATACCTATCCCCAACCCCGGACACCTGAGCACCTACGGCAACACCGGCGGCTCTTTCAACGCCATCAACCCCAACCTGCTGGGCCAGTCGGATTTCCTCACCGGCGCTTTTCCCGCCGAATACGGTAATACTATCGCCGGGGTGATGGACATGAATTTCCGCGCCGGGAATAAGGAACGTTGCGAATTTACCGGCCAGATCGGCGCCTGGAGCGGTGTGGAAGCGACGGCGGAGGGCCCCTTGTGGCGCAAACAAAACGGCTCCTTCCTGGTGGGCTACCGCTATTCTTTCGTCGACTTGCTCCAGAGATTGGGCGTTCGCGCGGGTGGCAGTTACGTGCCGCAATACCAGGACCTGAACTGGAAACTCGATTTCGGCAAAGGCCGTCACCGCCTCGCGCTGTTCGGGCTGGCCGGGGAAAGCCATATCCTCGTAGAAGGTAATGAAGTTGACCCTGAAAATCCCTACCATCCGCCTACCCGCGACTCCGAACTGGGCTCCGCCATGTCTGTGACCGGATTGCGCTATCAGATGCTCATCGACTCTGTATCTTACTGGAGGACTATAATAGCCTACAGCCATAACCAAATGGATGCCAAAGGCTGGGAACTGGATGCCAACGGAGGCCGCAATCAATGGCTCTACGAAACCAACCGCGAAGATGGCCTGCGCCTGAGTTCGTTGTGGCAACGCAAACACACGAAACGCCTTACCCTGCGGGCCGGCATGCTGGTGCAGGGTACCGGCATCGAAACCCATCTGGCTACCCGGCGCGGAACGCCCGAATATTTTCCGGTGCGCGACTACACCGGCAATCTCTGGTTGTACGAGGGCTTCGCCCAAATGCAATACAAGGTAAAAAAACGCTACTCCGTCAATTTCGGCTTGCACAGCCAGCACCTGCCCCTGAGCGGTAAAACAACCCTGGAACCCCGCGCTACCCTGAAACTCAAGTTGCCCGACGACAACGACCTGATCTTCGCCTTCGGCTATCACAGCCAGACGCCTGCGCCGGCGGCCCTGTTTTTCACCATGCCCGACGGCAGCGCCCCTAACCGAAAACTCGATTTCCTGCGCAGCCACCAGGGTGTGCTGGCCTGGGCCAAAAAATGGGACGGCGGCTGGCGCATGCGCACCGAGGCGTATTATCAATGGCAAACCCGTGTGCCGGTACGCCGGCAACCCAACGGCTTTTCCCTGCTCAATTTTGGCAGCTCTTTTGCGTTGTGGGATTTTTCCGACCTGAGCAGTACGGGCAACGGCCGCAACTACGGACTCGAATTTACCCTGATGAAAACCTACCGCGACGGGTTTTACGCGCTGTTCACCGCCTCGCTGTTCCAGTCGGATTACCGGGGCAGCGACGGCATCTGGCGCAATACAGCGTTTAACAGTCAATACATTGGTAATGCATTGATTGGAAAAGAGTTTCCGTTCGGCAGCCGGCTGGTACTGACGTTCGATACCAAACTCAGCGTCGCCGGCGGACGCTGGTACACACCAATCGACCTGGCGCAAAGTATGGCCTACGGCGACGAGGTGTACGACGAAACGCGCCCGTACAGCGAACAATACCCGGCTTTTTTCCGCTGGGATGCCAAAGCCGGCGTGCGCTACAACACCCGCCGGGTGACGCACCACCTGTTTCTCGATTTCACCAACCTGACCAACCGGCGCAATGTGTACGCCTACCGCTATTTCCGCGGGCTGGAGACGATCAGTACGCAGTACCAGTTGGGTATTACGCCGGATTTCGTGTACCGGGTGCAGTTTTAAGTTGTCAAGGCAACACCACCAACCGTTCCGTCCATACGCCCCTTTCCGTACTTATCCGCACGGCGTACCAGCCCGGCGCCCAGTTCCGGATGCTGAGATCAATTTGCCGGTCGGCGCCAGGCAAGGTTGTGGATTGAAGCCTGCCATCGGAACCGATCACTTCAATGACGGTAGCGGCCGGCCAGCCGCCTGGAAGGGTCAGCCGTACGGACTCGCGGGCCGGGTTGGGGAACAACCCCGGCCGGCCGGCCAGGGCGGGCTGCGCGGTGTTGGAGGCATTCTGCACCAGGCCTTTGCGCGGGCCGTCCAGCACGTTCAGCATCAGGTCGGCCTGACCCTTGGTGAACATATTCATGCAGTCTTCGCTGGCGTAATCCATGTAGTTTTCCACCAGGTCGGGCATGTCCATGCCGTAAAATGTTTCCACTTTATTGCAGGTGTTGCGGTTTTTATTACAATCGAACTGCGACTGGGCGTTGGCAAAGGGGGTATCTTCCACGCCGTCGCTTTGTGCGCAGTCGTTGGGCAGGCCGAGAAAACCGCCGTCGCCCCAGATGTGGCGCAGGCCGAGGTAGTGGCCGACCTCGTGGGTGGCCGTGCGACCGCGAATCACAAATTGGCCGGTACCGCCGGGTATTTCCACGGGATTGGGGTTGTTGCGGCCTATGGCCCGGAAGTCGAGCGCCACGCCGTCTTGTCCGGGAGTGGGCGCCCCGTTGTTGGGCGGCCAGTGACTCAGGTTGTTGGGTGGGAAAGCGAAGCCGAGAATTTGTCCGAGCGTAACGCCGCCAAAACTGAGCGGCTGAATTTTGCAGATCCAAAGATTCAGGTACGCCGAGGGATCCCAGGCGTCGCTACCGCCCTGGCTGCTGTTTTTCAGGTTGGCCATGATCTCTCCGCTCGTCAGGTTGAGTTGGAAAGTGGCGCTGGTTTGTACGCGCACGATATCCGCGAGTTCGAAACGTATCCGCGGGTTGCCGGCTACGGGTTTGAAAATATCGCGCAGGTTGGCCGTGTCGGCGTTTTCGCGGTTGTAGTCTTCGTTGAGCACGGCGATCTGGTCGTGGATGATGCTGTCGGCGAGGTTTTCTTCGGGGTTTTTCCACACCACGTGTACCACCACGCGAATGGTCAGTGGCGAGCGGTCGGCGACGGCCGGCGGCCGGCGTTGCAGGTTTTCTTCATAACTGCTCTGAAAAGCCTGGTGCAGCGCCGGGTATTGGTGGCGGACGATGTAGTCGAAGGCTTCGTTGCCACAAAGGATGGGAAGCGGAGCATTTTGGGCGCTGGCCGGCGATGCCGGAAAAAGGCCTGCAATGAGGATTAAAAAAAGCCCTTTCAGGGCTGTACGCAAGTGGGCCGGCATAGTGATCCGGCGAATCAGCAGTTGGGTCATTGTGTAAGTATTTTGCAGAATTAAAGATGAAAGGGCGAATAAACGCCCGCCAAAGTACCGGAGAAAACGGGAAAATCTGTTTACGGGGATTGTTAAAGTACATTTGACGTTTCTTAATACTCCAGAATGAACTTCGACAGATTTTGCCCCTGATCCAGCCCCAATTTTTTGCGGAGGCGGTAACGGGCGATTTCCACCCCCCGGAGGGAGATGCTCATGAGGTTGGAGATTTCCTTGGTACTCAGGTTCAGCCGCAACAGGGCGCAGAGTTTTTGCTCATTGGGCGTAAGATCGTGGAACTGT
>JAKLJF010000172.1:0-1939 GCA_023151335.1 Thermoanaerobaculia bacterium
GACGAATTTGTCGTCGGACGAAGCAACGGGGATTTGTTTGAAAATAAATACAAATCTAAGTTATTTTGATGTTTAATAACGCTTAATAATCAACCCCGCCATTTCGGAAGTACGCCTCTAAGTTGTACCCAAATATAATTGAAATTGGTTAATAAAGGGGCAACGCCCCGGTAATATTTGTAGAAGAAACAGCCGGGAAAAGCCTTTGGAGGGGCAGCGCCCCCGCAATATTATCGGGCCCTGCCCCTTATACTAACTGTTGTAGCAAAGCCTGTAAATATCGCCGGGGCGCTGCCCTTTTGATAAACAGTTTTAGAGAAAAGGTTTTTTTACTTTTGGCCAAAGATGAAGCATGAAACCACTATACTGACCGGCAGAGCGCGTGAAATCGAAAAACTGAACCGGCTGGTTCAGTCGCCCAAATCCGAATTCCTTGCCGTTTATGGCAGGCGGCGGGTAGGCAAAACCTTTCTGGTGCGCGAATACTTTAATAACCGTTTCGATACTCTTCATCATGCCCACTCACCACGATCCAACCCCGCCCGATTGCTTCCGCCTGGAGGAACTGGAGGCTTTTCAATCGTTTGAAAACCAGTTGCTCAGCGATGTCAACTATTACCTCTGGCTCAACCGCGCGGAAGCCGGCGAGGCGCCGCTCCGTTTTCTGTACGTGCTGGAGCTGGTTTTCGAACAACCCGAAGCCCTGCTGCTGAGTTCCGGGGAAGATTCGGAAGCCATCCGCGTGATCGCCCCGGAAGCGCTGATCGATACGGCCCGCCGTTTGCAAACGCTGCACGGACGGGTGTCGGTACAGCGGGTGAGCGCGGGGGCTTTTCCGTTGTGGCAGCCGGTTGTGGGGCGGGCGCTTGAAAGCATCCGCCTGTCCAAAAAGGACAACGGGTTGTATTTGAACGATATGCTGCTGCTGGACTTCGGTTTCCGCCAGATCATGGTGCAGCTCGGCCGGAGGGAAGGCCTGGAAATGGGAGTGTTTTCCGGCGAATAAGCGCATGTTGGGGATTTTCTCGCATGCTCTAAGGGAAAATCGCCGTATTTTGCGCCCCACCAGACATAAATAACACAACATGGCTATGAAAAAAGTATTGTTTTTCCTGCTTTTCGGCGCGTTTACGCTCGCGCTGAGCGCACAAAACGCCGAACCCTACGAATTTAAGGAATACAAACGCCTGCTGGCCACCCCGGTGAAAAACCAGGAAAAAACCGGCACCTGCTGGAGTTTTTCCACCACATCTTTTCTCGAAAGCGAACTGATCCGCATGGGTAAAGGCGAACACGACCTCTCGGAAATGTTCAGCGTGCGGTATGCTTACCGCATGAAATGCGAAAATTACGTGCGGCGTTTGGGGAAAACGCAGTTTGACGAAGGCGGCCTGGCCCACGACAAACTCAATGTGATAAAACGATACGGCATTATGCCGGAAAGCGCGTATCCGGGCCGGAAAAACACAGACAGCCCGCTCAACCATGACCGTTTGCTCGGAACGTTGAAAAACATGTGCGACGAATTCATTGCCCAGGCAAAAAAAGGCGAGCTGAAAGAGGACTGGCTGAAAGCCGTCGACCAGATGCTCGACGCGGAATTCGGTCCGGCGCCGGTACAGTTTACGTACAAAGACGTCGTGTTCACCCCCGTATCTTTCCGCGAATATCTGGGCCTGAATCCCGACGATTACGTCAATATCACCTCGTTTGCGCATCATCCGTTCTGGACGAGTTTTATCCTCGAAGTGCCCGACAATTTTGCCAACGGCTCGTTTTTCAACCTGCCGCTCGGCGATCTGATGCGCTGCCTGAACTATTCCATTCAGCAAGGTTATACGGTGGAATGGGACGCCGACGTGAGCAACAAAGGTTTTGCCCGCAATTACGGAATCGCCGTGGTGCCCGAAGCCGACTGGGCCTCAAAATCGCAGGAACA
>JAKLJF010000172.1:1949-8880 GCA_023151335.1 Thermoanaerobaculia bacterium
ATTGCCAGTACTTTCAAATACTGGGAACCGGAAAAGGTGGTGGATCAGGCCTACCGCCAGCGCTTGTTCGACCGGCTGGAAACGCAGGACGACCACCTGATGCACATCGTGGGCATCCTGAATGAAACCCACAGCGGCGTTTACTACGTGGTAAAAAATTCCTGGGGCGAAAATGCCGGTCAGGACGGCTATTTTAATGTGTCGGAAGCGTATATGCGGCTGAATACCATTTCCTTTACGGTCAATAAAAACGCCCTGCCCCGCGATATCCGGCGGCGAATGGGCCTGGAACAGGGCGAGGTGATCATTCAGGATGCCCCCAAAGGCCCTTCCGGCACCGCCGCCCCGGCTGCAACGCCAGACGATGATGCCGCGCCGGCAGAAAGCCAAAAACCGGCCAGCAATAAAAACAGCCACCGGCCCGCTCATTTTAAAGTAGCGCCGGCGGCAAAGTTGAAGACAGCGCCCAAGGAATAATAAATTGAATTGGAAAAACAACTTTTATGAAATCAACACCACTGACTGAAAAACACCTGGCCCTGGGCGCCAAAATGGCCGAATTTGCCGGCTATAACATGCCGATCTCTTACACAGGTATTACCGACGAGCACCAGACCGTGCGCACTGGCGTCGGCGTGTTCGACGTGAGCCACATGGGCGAATTTATCGTCAAAGGCAAGGAAGCCACGGCCTTTTTACAAAGCGCCACTTCGAACGACGTTGGCAAGCTAAACCCCGGCGACATCCAGTATTCCTGCCTGCCCAACAAAAAAGGCGGCATCGTCGACGACCTGCTGGTGTACCGCCTCGACGACGTGCCCGAAATGACGGAAGCCGGCATACAAACCTACATGTTGGTGGTGAACGCTTCCAACGAAACCAAAGACTGGCGCTGGCTCAAACGCCTGGCCCGCGGGTTCGACGTAAAACTGCAAAATATATCCGCTAAAACCGGCCTCATCGCCGTACAAGGCCCCAAGGCCGCCGAGGCCCTGCAAAAACTCACCGATATCGACCTGAAAAGTATCCAATATTACAGTTTCCGGCGCGGACGTTTCGCCGGCTGCAACAATGTGATCGTGTCGGCCACCGGTTATACCGGATCCGGGGGCTTCGAGATTTACGCCCGCAACCGCGATATTGCCAAAATCTGGGATAAAGTATTTAAAAACGGCGCCAAATGGGGCATCAAACCCGCCGGCCTCGGCGCCCGCGATACCCTGCGCCTCGAAATGGGCTACTGCCTGTATGGCAACGATATCGACGACAAATCCAGTCCGCTCGAAGCCGGCCTCGGCTGGATCACCAAACTGAAAAAGCATGCCGACTTCCCCTCCAAAGCGCGTTTTGAAAAACAAAAAGCGGAGGGCGTAAAACGCAAACTCGTGGGCTTTACGGTACATGACCGCCGCGTTCCGCGCCACGGCTATGAAATTGAAAGCCGGCGCGGCGCGAAAATCGGCGTGGTCACATCCGGCACCCATTCGCCGACGCTCGACCAGCCCATCGGCATGGGTTATGTAAAAACCAAATTCGCCGAACCGGGTACCAAAATCATGATCGTAGCCGGGGCGAAAAAACTGGAAGCAACGGTGGTGAAAGTGCCGTTCGTGGAGCCGGGAGTGTAGGAATAGTGCTGTGCAGCTCATTCCGGGCAACCCGGATATGCAGATTTCGGCTGAACTATTTGAAGATTAACCGCGTTAGGTGAGCGGTTTTTCCTTCATTGTTAATTTCCCACGTTATGCGCCCTACCGCTTTTTGTCTGTTGGAAAACAACGGCCGGCTGCTACTGCAGGAGTTCTGGCACGAACACGATCACTACCATTTTTACCGCCCGCCCGGCGGCGGTATCGAACACGGGGAACTGGCTGCCGATGCAGTTCGCCGGGAAATGCGCGAAGAACTGGACCTGGAAATCACCGATCCCCAGTTATTGACTGTATTGGAAAACATCTTCGATTACGGCAGTGAAATCAAACACGAGATCGTCTTTTTATTCCGGACGGAGCTCAGCGACGAACGTTTTATCCATACACCGGAAGTGCGGATGCTGGACAATTCCTTTGCTTTCCGGGCCGTCTGGCATTCCATCGACGAGTTGATCGATGGGAAAGTGGTGCTTTATCCCCTGGCATTACAACAGCGACTTCGGGAGTTCTTCCCGGAATCGCTCAGCGTTTGAGAAAATCCTCCAGCTGCTGTACCGCCGTTTCGGCTTTTTGCCAGGTCGCTTGTATATCGGCAGCGCGTGCCTGGCCGGCAAAAATGGCTTGTTCACAGGTTTGCCACACTTGCAGGAGTGTTTGTGCTACGGGTTCCGGCGCCTGAAGTATGGCGAGTTTTTCCTGCACAGCCTCCTTGTTCAGCCGCGCCGGCTCGATCTGGAGCCGCGTGGCCAGGTAGGTCTCCAGCGATTTGAGCAGTTCGTGAAAAAACATCCTCGGATCGCTGTAATGGATCCATTGCGCCACGCTTTTAAATCGTTCACGAGCTTCTTTCAGGCTGGCACGGGCGGGTTTTTCCACCGGGGTTGTATCAGAACTTTTCTTCCGGTGTCTTTTCCAGAATAGCAACACGCCTGTGATCAGGGCCAACCCCAGGACACTTCCCCACAAAACCGGCGAGACCAGCCACGCTTTTGTCGTTCTCCAAAAAGATACCAACGGGGATTCCAACGGAGGGGATACTGCCAGGGTATCGGTCAGCGCCTGCTCCTGACCGTAGTGTTTTCCGGAAATGACTTTTAAACGAACCGCCTGGTCAGTTTGAAGGGTGCGGTACCGGTTGCTGTCGGCATCAAATACTACCAATCGCGGTGAAATGGTATAATCGCCGGGTTCTTTTGGCAATATGACATATTCGAGCGTCCTGGCGTGCACCCATTGTTCGCCGGTCTCATATTCCTCCTCTTCCCGCACTTTCGGTTCAAAGCCTTCGAGGCCGGACGGCAGTTCAAAACGCGGATTGGCAAAACGGCGGGCATCGCCGTTGCCTTCGATAGTAACGGAAAGCGTCAGCGCATCGTCGGTGGAAAGGGAATCCTTGTCTGCCGAGATCTTCCATTGATAGTGCCCTACGCCGCCGGTAAAACCTTCTGGCGCCGGGTCAGGCAGGGGTTTCACCATAAGCCGGAGCGGTTGGGTTTGCATGAGCACCGGCGTAGCGCCGAGCAGGGAACCAAGTCCGCCGGCTTGTTCAACGTCCACACGCGCCCGGGCGGATTCGATGATCAGTTCGCCGCTTTCCTGTGGGAACAACGCGACTTCGTGCAGCACACGCACCGCGTAACGTTTGCCCCGGATGGTCTCATATTGCGTCCGGGTATCAAAACGCCGCCGGTCGAGCGTATAAAAGCCCTTGAACGGGGGCAGATCGATAATATCAAAACCGGCAATACTGAGCTGGGTGTACAATTTGAGCCGGTAACGCACTTGTTGCCCGATCCAAACGGTGGAGCGGTCGAGTTCGCCGCTCACAAAAACGTTGTCGCGGGCATTAGGCGGTACGGCGGTTCGACCTTGTCTGGCCTGCACTACCCGGATGGAAAACGGCTGGCTGCGCAGGGTTTGCGCCGAGGTCTGCACCGTGGCCGGCCCGATGGTATAGGTTCCGGGTTTACCGGCTTCCAGTTCGAAACTCCAGGTTTGATGGCTGTACGACTGGCCGTTGACAAAACCCGCGCCGCGCATTTCGACGGGGCCGCCCGTGACCCGGAACCCTTTGAAATCGGGAGCGATAAAACGTTTACCCGAAGCATTTTTCAGCATAAAAGACACTTCGAAGCGACTGCCCTCCGTCACTTCGCGTTCCGGTCCTGCCGATTCGAAGGTTACCGGGTTTTGCGCCCGCATCACCGAAAAGAAAGCAACCCAGACTATTGCCAGTCCGGCCATTGTCCATCGTATCAATTGTGTTTCGAGTCGCCTCATTCCACACGCCTGGGTTTGTATTTTGCTTTTTCCAAAAATTGCTGACTGTCTTTAAAGTTCAGCATTTCCCCGGGCGAAAGGTCGGAATTCCGGCGCATATACGCCTCCACAATTTGCCAGCCCACCCAATTTCCGATCTCGCCGGGCGCTTCCTGAAAAACATTGTCGGCGCTGGGGCTGGGCATCACGATTTTTTGGTTTTTATTGTTCAGTGGCTGATACAGTACATTCATGTCCAGCAGGCGCGCCCATACTTCCTTTTCGTTGGCGTAGCAACCTTCCATTTGTTCGCGGGTGTAGCCCATTTTGATACTGTCGGGTACAGACGGGAGCAATCGGTCCATCAACCAGAGAATTTTTCCGTTGTGGATCATGTAATCCAGTATTTTTTCACCGGGGGGCGGCCCGGCGATACGGCTGGACAAGGCCATGGCGATCTTGGTGGTCATGTAGTCTTTCTGAAATTGCCGGCGCAGGTATCGCGGAAAATACTGGGGATCGTAACCGGAAAAGTTTTCACCCAGGAACATATCGAGGCCGATCATCAGCAGGGTGTCGTTCACGGCGTAGGCGTCGCCCACAAATTCGGTAACGGCCCCGACGAAACGCGGAACGGGCTTTTGTGGAAAATAATAGCGGTAATACCGCATCATTTGTTCCAGGTCGCGATGCAGCCAGTTCAGGTCGCGGTAAGCAGCCTGGCAGGAATCGTTGAGGCGGCGCACCTGCGGCGCGGTTACGAAACCGGTTATGGCTTCCAGGGGCGATTCATTCGGATTGGTTTCGTCGTGCGCAATTTCCATCAGGAAAAAAGGCAAAAAATCGGGGTATTTTGCAGCCAGATCTTTTAATCCGGCTTCTATGTTGGCCGTATCCAGGGCAAAAAGCGCCTGGTCGAAACGATCGAGATGCACCTGCACGGCAATATCCGAAACATCCGGCGTCTTGTCCGTCCCCTGGTTTTGACATTGATAAAAAGCAATGCCGGCCGATAAAAAAATGACTGCTGTAAAAACGTATTTGATGTTCCTGTACATACTCCTGAAAAAATCTGCGATTTTAGCGCCGTAATTATGAAGGTTTATGAAGGTTTATGAAGGGAAAACCCATATAAACCCTCATAAACCCATATAAACCTTCATAAACCTTCATAAACCTTCATAAACCCTCATCCCTCACAAACCCAAAAATTAACGCACAAAAGAACAACACGTTATGAAAAAAATTGCTTTGGTTTTCGGCTTTTTGTTGGCATGGCAGGGAATGATTATGGCACAATCTGAATTCCGTTTCGGGGTACAAGCCAGCCCGACCTGGTCGTGGCTGCGCACCAATGACAAACTGATAGAAGCATCCGGCACGAACATCGGATTAAAATTCGGAGTCTTGGGGGAATACTATTTTGCCAATAACTATGCCTATTTTGCGGGTTTGGGTTTTGGATTCAACCATGGCGGCACATTACTGACCGGCTACAACCAGGGCGTTTACTGGCCCAATACCGACCTGAGCAATCCGCTGCTCGATACGCTGCCCAAGGATGCCAAGCTGCACTACCGGCTAACCTACGTGGAAATTCCTTTTGGCCTGCGTTTCCGGGGCGGTTCCAATGAAGATTCCCGGCTGAAATTTTACGCCGAGGCGCCGGTTTTTTCCATCGGGTTCCTGACTAAGGCGCTGGGTGACATCCGGGGTACCGCCATAGACCGGACGGAAGATGAAAATATTCGCGACGATGTAAATGGCCTTTCCCTGTCCTGGGGCGTTGGCGCCGGTGTCGAGTATGAGGTAGCCTCCAATGCCACGGTGGTGGCCGGCTTGTTTTTCCAGCAGCAATTTACGGATATGACCGGCGACGACGGCTCGGTGCAACGCAACGGCGACTGGAAACAGGAGAAATCGAGGGGCGCCTTTAACGCCTTGTCTTTGAGGCTGGCGTTCTTTTTTTAGGGCTATTTCCCGGGTATTATTTTGGCCAGTTCCGCCGCAACGCGTACAACCTGTGCCAGACGCTGTTCGTCGAGCAAATAGTGGATTTCTTTCCCGAGCCGGTTGGTATGCACCAATCGGGTTTGCCGCAAAATGCGCAAATGTTGGGAAGCAATGGCTTGTTCAATGCCCAGGGTAGTATAAATGGTATGAACATTCGCGGCAGCATGGCTGCCAAGCAAAGCGATTATCCGCATGCGCAGGGGATGAGCCAACGCGCGCATCACTTCGATGGCTTCGCGTAAATGCACAGGTTCAAACGGTATGTTGGCGGGTTTATCCATGGGATTTTACGGTTGTGGAATTTCGTTTTGTCAAAAAGCCCCTTAGTCAAAACATTTGCCCAAGGGCAGCAAATATGCCATTTTTTTAAATACAAAATACCTTATAACTCCCAAAAAAAATACTGCATGCAACCGGAAAGCCGGCTTGCATGCAGCAGTGTGTACCGTAAGTTAGGATTGAAAAAATTCGGTCTGATGTGATTCCCTCAAATCGCCAATTCCTCTACCAGGCGTGAAATTTGGGTAAGCCGCTCATTGTCCAGGGAATAGTAAATATACTTCCCCTGCCGGTCTGTTTTCACGACGCCTGCCTTGCGGAGGATAGCAAGATGCTGGCTGGCTACGCTTTGCTCCAGGCGCAATTTGATATAGATGTCCGTTACGGTCATCTGCCGGTTTTCTTCCAGCAAATCAATCATACGCTGCCGCAGTTTGTGATTCACTGCGCGAAGCACAAGCACGGCCTTGCGTAATTCGGCGTAGTCGAGCTGAACGTCTTTCTGACCCTTCTTCAAGACGACGGTCTCGCTCTTTGTTTTTCTCATAGAATTTGTTTTAAAAAATCAAAAAACCATTATGTCAGTCGGTAAGTATGTTCCCAAAATTATGCCAGAACAAATCAGGCAAAACGTGTATAAATGATTATTAGCAGGTGTAATGTTACTGATTTTCAGTACAAAAATAGAGCGATTTTTTATCAATTTGAGATTTTAACTCAATTTTCAT
>JAKLJF010000173.1 GCA_023151335.1 Thermoanaerobaculia bacterium
GCGACAGTTCCAGAAAGGCCCCATTTTCGTCATTTCCCGCATAAATGCCCTGGCATAACTGGACGAAACATAAAATGTCTGCCGCCTTTGCAGGTACGATCCGATAGAATCCAGGGGGACGAACGTTTGTTTTTTATGCCGGAGGTATACCGGCATATCGTGCGCTTCCGAACTTTCCAGGATCAGCACCTTGTCCGTGCCGATTTTTTCCCGGAACAGATCGTATTCAGCGTTCGGGTCGTAATAATGCTGGTAATAATTGTGGTTCAGACCCGGATAATAATGTTCAGACTGATCCATGCCGTTTTGCAGAAATTGCCGGACCTGGTAAACGCCGTAGCCATATGCAAAGGCGCTGTACAGCAACAGTGCGCCATAGGCTATTACCTGACGTGAGGCCGGCATTTTTTCAAAAGCGTGGTGAACCGTAGCGGTCAGTGTCAGCGTAAAAACGGGCAATAACGCCAGGTAAATCCGCTCAGGCGGCAGATCGCCCCGCAATGCAGAAAACAGAAATGGTAGGATCAGCACCGGCAGCAGCCAGGCTGTTTGTTTGCGTGCCGCGCCGCCTTTTTGCCAGCCAAAATAAGCGCCCGCCAGGGCCACCGGCAACAGCACCCAACGTCCGCTGAAAAAATGCGACAGTACCAGCCCGAACTTCCGGAAGTGTTCGCCCTGAAAAGAAGCTCCCGATGCAAAATATTCGCTGCCCTGCATCTGCCCGATCACGGGCTGGTAGCATAAAAAAGACAGTACTGCGCCGCCAATCAGGAAGCCGGCCAACGGTAACACGGGTTTAATCCCTTCCGTACGCACTGATATCGCCTGTGCAAAAACAGCGCCTCCCACGGCTGCGGCCCAAAAGTATAGGTTGGATGGCAGGGTGTACAACAAAGCCGCTGCCGCCAATGCCATTCCGGCTTGTTGCAGCCGGGTCAGCGGCTTGCCACCCGCCCACTGCAAGGCCAGGGCCGTCACCGCCGCCGAAGCCGTCATGCTCAACGCATAACCCCGCACCTGAAATGCGTAAGCCTGAAACGTAACGCCCGACAACAGTAAAAGCACAGCCAGCCAGCCGGTCGAACGACCGCCGCCGATATGCGACCCGGCGCGGTAAACCAACCAAAGGGTAAATACTGAAAAAAGCAGCGGCAACAGGCGCATGCGCCAGGGATGGTCGAGCAATTCGCCTAAGTTGCTCACCAACGTGATTTTTACCCACAACCAGTGAAAAATATTGGCCAGAATATGGTTGTTCGGCACATGATAATCGGTAACGACCGTACCGATATCTTTGAAGACAAACTGCTGGAGGGTGTAGATTTCGTCATTCCAAAGGGCCTCACCCGCGTGGAAAAAGACGGCTGCCGCGGCCAAAAACAGGCCGGAGAGCGCAGAAATACGTTGAAGGGCGGGTGTCATGGAGACCAAAGGTTCCACAAGAATAACGGATATTTATTTCTTTCTCTTAAAATATTCTGTGCCGTTAAAATGCTTGTAACCCAATCTGTTGGGCTCAAACTCTATCAAAGCCATCTGCCGGCCCGGCTCAATCGCCAGGCGATCATATCGGGCGCCGAGCACTTCATTGCCCCTGCTGTCGATCACACCCCATTTGTCTTTAACCCTGACTTCGGCATAATTGACCTCCCGGCCGGCTTGCTTTTCAAAACGGACTTCGTCGTATTTGGTCTGTATGGTTTTCAAAAATGCTGCTCGCGCAAGCGCCCGGTAATCGCTGTGCGCCTGTGGCGTCAATACTATTTTGGTTTCCGGGCGTATGTCGTACAGGCCATATTTATTGTCTTTGCCGATCAGAATGTGCTGATTGCTGAACTCTCGGACGATATCCAGGCCTAAATTGGTGGTGTCGGATATTTCTTCGGTTTTGCCCGACGGATGGACTATGTAGTATTTGTATGCCGTTTCATATTTCCCGTTTATTTTGAAAAAGTACTTAAGGGGATTGACCGGCATCACCACGATACAGCCACCTCCCTCTGCCGGGGTGCACCGGGAGGCATTTATTTTTTCTCCTTGTTTGTTTATATAAAAAGCACCCTCCTGGTCAGATACCAGGGCGCAATTGGAGATAAAACTTGCGGCATCCGAATATTTCGGCTTAATATGCCACTTTCCGTCGTTTCTCAGGTATCCGAACTTCCCGTCTTTTTTTATCAGCGCGATGCCTTGGTAGAAGAACGCAACCGAGTCGTATTCGGGTGCGATGACCGTTTGTCCCTTGTTATCGGCAAAGCCCCATTTTCCGTTTTCTCCTATGGGGTATAATACGCAGGCAGGAGAGTGTGATGAGGTGAATTTTCATGATATGACGGGTTAATATTTACGAAACAAGCTGGTTCCACAAATATAACAGGATATCCGGTATCGCCAGTCGAAGCTCAAAAAATTAACCCACTTCGGCCCGCAACACCTCCAGGGGCGGTTTCCGCACTACCTCCCGGCTATTCGCCAGCCCGATGATGACCGTAATGACCGTTATGACGATAAATGTCGCTATAAGCGGCAACCACTCCGGCTCGAAGGGTATTTTAAAGGCAAAACGCGCCAGCGCCCAAGCGCCTCCCACCGACAAACCCACCCCGGCCAGGCAGGCCAGCGCGCCCAGCAGCAGGTATTCCAGCGAAATAATGCGCAAAATGACTTTACGCGAGGCGCCCAGGGTACGCAGCAGCACACTCTCCCGGATACGGGCAAATTTACCCTGATAGATCGAACTGAGCAGCACCAGCAGGCCCGTGAGAATACTGAACAAAGCCATAAAGCGGATCACGAAAGATACTTTTTGCAGCACTTCGTCCACCGATTTCAGGATTTGCGTCAGGTCGATGGCCGAGATGTTCGGGTAACGCCGAACCAGTTCCGACTGAAAGGCAGCCGATTGTTCGGCGCTGTTCACGCGGGACACCACGACGTGAAACTGCGGCGCCGCCTCCAGTACGCCCGTGGGAAACACGACCAGAAAATTCGTTTGTACCCGGTTGAAATTCACCTTGCGTATGCTGCCTACCTCTGTTTCAAGCCGGGCGCCCTGTACATTGAATACGATTTTGGAGCCGATTTTAGCTTTCATAGACTCCTGAAGGTTGTCGGAAATGGATATTTTGATGGGTTGGCCAGGCTGGTGGACACCCGTCCACTGGCCTTCCACCAGTTCTTCCGAATCGATCAGGGTATCGCGGAAGGTAACGCGGTATTCCCGATCCCACACCCAGCCGCGGCGTTTGTTCAGCGTATCGGCCTCATCCTGCATTTTGGTCATGCCATCGATTGTCTCCACGCGGGTAGTGACGATGGGTACCTGTTGCATAACGGGCATGTTGTGAACGCGAACCATTTCGGCCACACTGTCTTTTTGGCTGGTCTGGATGTCGAAGAGGATCATATTAGGCTGCTTGCCGCTGCCGGAAAACTCCACCTGCTTCAACAGCAGGTTTTGCACCAGAAACAGGGTGGACAACAACATGGTACCCAGCCCAATGGTCACCACCAGCAATACGGTCTGATTTTCCGGCCGGAACAAGTTAGCAATACCCTGCCGCCATACGTACGACCAGTTTTTTGGAAAATAGCGGCGCAACAGCACCATCATCAGTAGCGCCACGCCGTAAAGCAACAGAAATGCCGCGCCAATACCGCCGATAAAAAACAAGGTTTCCTTCCAGTCGCGGATCAGCCACCAGGTAAAGCCCAAAATAGCCAGGACGATAAGGGTGAAAACGCCCCAGCGTAACCAGCGATTTATGCTTTCCTGTTCGCCGTAAGAGGCGCGCAAAGTGCGCAGCGGCGAAGTTTGCAGAATGCCCGACAGCGGAAGCAGGGCAAACAACACTGCCACCGAAACACCCAACAGCACACCCTGCAAAGCGGATGCCGCCGAAAAGCCGGTGCTTACATTTTCAATAGGCAACAGGTCTTTGGTGATCCAGGGCAACAACTTTTGAATGAGCGAACCCAAAGTGGCGCCCAACACGGCGCCCAACAGGCCGATACCCGCTACCTGCGCCAAATACACGTAAAACGCCTTTCGCCCGCTGGCGCCCAGGCAACGCAGAATGGCCACGGTAGGCAATTTGTCCTTTATATAGATGTGCACAGCGCCGGCCACACCGATACAACCCAGCAGCAGTGCCACGAATCCGACCAGATTGAGGAAAGTGGAAAAGTTGCCGAAAGCATTGCCGATGCTTTGCTTGTTCGTGGCCACGGTTTCCCAGTCGAGATTGGCCTGTTCCAGCGGCTTTTCCAGCCGGTTCACCAGGGTATCCAGGTTGCGGGATTCGGGTATTTTAAAATAATACTGGTACCAAACCCGGCTGCCTTTTTGCACCAGGCCGGTTGAATCAAGCCATTGCAGGGGGATAAAGGCAATGGGCGCAATGGCCGAACCGATGCCCGCCCGGCCCGGACGGGACAACAGGTCGCCCTCAATAAAAAAGGATTGTGTGCCGACCTGTATCGTGTCGCCCGGCTGCACGCCGAATTGCAGCATCAGGCCGTGTTCCACCAGGGCGGCTTTTTTGCTGCCGTCCTGCCAGGTCTGCCATGCTTTTTCCGGAACGCTTTTCCAGGTGCCGAAAAACGGATAACCGGGGTCGGCGGCACGTACGTTGGTGAGGCGGGTTCCCCGGCTTTTGGGGAAATAGGCCATATTCAGCAGGTTATATACCCGTGCGCGCTGCACGCCGGGCGTAGCCATTACCCGTTGCATGAGCGAATCAGGCATGGGCTGATTGCCCTGAATGAGCAGGTCGGCGCCGAGCAGGCTTTTAGCTTCCCGGTCGATATCGGCGGTCAGGTTGACGCTAAATGAACGAACGGCCGTGAGCGCGGCAATACCGGCGACGATAGCGGAAATAAAAAGCAGCAGGCGGGCGCGGTTGCGGCGGCTGTCGCGCCAGGCCATTTTCAGGATGAAAGACATTTCGGTGTGCAGTTGGCAGTGTGCAGTTGGCTGGCCGGGGCATGGCCTTTCAGGGCAAGCCGCTAAATAACACCGCTTTCACTTCAGCGTTCAGATTTAGTCGGCCTTTTTCGATGGAATGGCCGCGTTTAGAGACGAAGAGTGCCGTGCCTGAAGATTTCACAGGTTGTTCCCTTTTTTCTTTAAAGCTTGTTCTGCGAGATAATAACTCGCTGCATCGAAGGAAACGAGAATGACTTTATGCAAACTATCCGTCTCTGCCAAAAATTCGGATACGGTATCAATTGCGATGGCTGCCGCGACGGCAGGAGGGAAGCGGTATACCCCCGTGCTGATGTTCGGGAAAGCAATGGTTTTGCAGCCGTTTTCGACGGCCAGCCGCAGGGAATTGCGGTAACAATCGGCCAGCAGTTGTTCTTCGTTTTTGGCGCCGCCATGCCAGATGGGTCCGACAGTGTGAATAACAAAACGGGCGGGCAGATTGCCCGCCGTCGTGATCACCGCCTGTCCGGTTTTACAGCCGCCCTGCCGGGCCACAATAGATTTGCATTCCTCCAAAATAGCCGGCCCGCCGGCGCGGTGGATGGCCCCGTCGACGCCTCCGCCGCCCATCAGGGAGGAATTGGCGGCATTTACGATGGCGTCGGCGCGCACTTTGGTGATATCGCCAAGATGGAGCTCGATTTTTTGTGCGATGTTCATGGAGATGTCGGAAAATTAATGTGCCTCAAAAGTCTGCAAATTGTACCAATAAATCAGGGGTTTTGATCAGCGCATCTTCTCTTTTTCCGAATGGCAAATACTACCTTTGCGCCCGCTCAAACAAACCCTTCTACCAGTAACCCTCAAACCTTCTAACCAGTAACCGCCATTTTTATGCAAAAAGATTTTCTCCGCAAACTCGGCCTTAAGACCAAAAATCCCGGCACCTGGACCGGCCAGGAATCCCTCAGCGGCAGCGTTCGCAGCCTGCACAGTCATTCGCCTGTCGACGGCGAAGAGATCGGGGCAGTCACTATAACCACCCGCGAACAATATGAAAAAGTCATCGCCCGCGCGCAGGAAGCGTTCCTGGTGTGGCGCGAAATGCCGGCGCCCAAACGCGGCGAGATCGTGCGGCAGTACGGCGATATTTTACGCCAGTACAAAGATCCGCTCGGCCGCCTGGTCAGCTATGAAATGGGCAAGAGCCTGCAGGAGGGCTGGGGCGAGGTACAGGAGATGATCGATATCTGCGATTTTGCCGTGGGGCTGTCACGCCAATTATATGGCCTGAGCATGCACAGCGAACGACCGGGACACCGCATGTACGAGCAATGGCACCCCCTGGGTGTGGTCGGTGTCATTTCGGCCTTCAACTTTCCGGTCGCCGTTTGGTCCTGGAACGCCATGATCGCTTTCGTCTGCGGCGACGTGTGCGTATGGAAACCTTCTGAAAAAGTGCCGCTTTGCGCTATCGCCTGTCAGCATTTGTTTCAGAAAGTGCTGAAAGCCAACAACCTGCCTGAAGGTATCTGCTCCGTCATCAACGGCGACTATAAGGTGGGCGAATACATGACCAAAGACGTCCGTGTACCGCTCATCAGTGCTACGGGCAGTACCCGTATGGGAAAGATCGTCGGCAAGACTGTGGCCGAGCGCCTGGGCCGCAGCCTGCTCGAACTCGGCGGCAACAACGCCATCATCATCACCCCCTCAGCCGACCTGAAGATCGTGCTCACCGGGGCGGTATTCGGCGCAGTGGGCACTGCCGGACAGCGCTGCACCACCACCCGCCGGCTGATCATCCACGAAAGCCTGTACCATGACGTAAAAAATACCCTCGCCAACGCCTATAAACAACTCCGCATCGGCGACCCCCTTGACCCGAACAACCATGTTGGGCCGCTGATCGACAAAAGCGCGGTGGAAAATTATCTGCACGCCATAGCAGAGATCAAAAAAGCCGGCGGCAAATTCGTGGTGGATGGCGGTATATTGGATGGCCCCGGATACGAAAGTGGCTGCTACGTAAAGCCCTGCATTGCCGAGGCACAGAACGACTGGGCAATCGTACAACACGAAACATTTGCTCCCATCCTTTATCTATTGAAATACAAAACGATCGAAGAGGCTATTGCACTTCAGAACGGCGTACCGCAAGGACTTTCTTCGGCGATCATGACCAATAACTTGCGCGAAGCTGAACTGTTCCTTTCTTCTGGCGGCTCCGATTGCGGTATTGCCAACGTCAATATCGGCACTTCCGGCGCCGAGATCGGCGGTGCATTTGGCGGTGAAAAGGAAACCGGCGGCGGGCGTGAGTCCGGCTCCGATGCCTGGAAGGCGTATATGCGGCGGCAGACGAATACGATCAACTACTCAACGACGGTTCCGTTGGCGCAGGGGATCAGGTTCGACCTGTAACGCCGTCTGTCAGACGGCGAGAGGATAAGATTTTATTTTTACGCCGTCTGTCAGACGGCGAGAGGATAAGATTTTATTTTTACGCCGTCTGACAGACGGCGAGAGGATAAGATTTTATTTTTTACGCCGTCTGTCAGACGGCATGAGGATAAGATTTTATTTTTATGCCGTCTGTCAGACGGCGTGAGGGTAAGATTTTATTTTTTACGCCGTCTGACAGACGGCGTTACGGCGGCGCGACAAAATACATCTCCGCTTCGCCATTGTTCTTGATAGGTATCTTCCCCCTGTATTCACAGGAAAAATGGTCTTTCACCAGCGCATAGGTACTGCCGCTGATATTGATACGGTTTGGCGCCCCGGCATCCTCCATCCGGGCGGCGATATTCACAGTATCGCCCCATATATCATACGCGAATTTGGTGGTACCGACGATGCCTCCCACCACCGGGCCCGTGTGTATGCCAATACGCGCTTCATATACCGGCTTGCCGTGTTCAAGGCGTTCAAATTGCCATTTAGACAGGAATTTCTGCATCGCAATGGCGGCCTCCACCATGCGTATGGCGTGGTCAGATTGGGTATGCGGGATACCGCCGACGCACATATAGGCGTCGCCGATGGTCTTGACCCGTTCCAACCCAAGACGCATTATGATCCGGTCGAAATTTCCAAAACAATGGTTCAGATCGGCGATCAGTTGTTCCGGCGGCAGAATCCGGCAAATGCCGGAAAAATCTTTAAAATCGGCGAACAAAACGGTCACCTGTTCGAAGTAATGGGGTTTTACATAGCCCTGTTCCTTTAGCTCGTCGGCAACGGGCGCCGGCAGGATATTGAGCAACAGGTTTTCCGAACGTTGTTTTTCCTGCTCGATGAGATGTTTTTGTTCTTTCAGCAGTTTTTCATTGGTAAACTGCCGGATGCGCAAATTGTGTTGAAAAGTGGAAAAAACGAAAGTGGGCAGTTGCAACCCCAAACACTCCAAAATCTTTATGACCGACCCGGTAATTCCGTTGTGATCGATCAACAGGATGGCCACCACCATGGCAAAAAAGGAGAAGAGGTTCAGGTTGATCCGGTCTCTGTGTGATAAACTGAGGAATAAATTGCAAATAAGTACATAAATGGCATAAAGGATCATGGTGCCACGGTCCAAAATGCCAAGTACGGTCATGGGCAGTAGGGTGAATGCCAGCAGGTCCAACGTAATGCGGCTTAATCTGCGGCCATGCCGGTAGGCGCCTTCGTGGATTTTCAGGCGGTCTTTCCGGAACATGAGAAAAGGGATCAAAAACAGGATAAAACTGCAATGATTGAAAAACAACCACACATGTACCGGATTATTCCATAATTCGTTATTGACGTGACGCAGGTAATCGAGCAGCAGCAGCACCAGCAAAAAAAACAGCCCCAGCCAGGAAATCACGTACGATTTTTTGGCATTTTCCAGGTTGAGTTCCTGCAAAAACTCCGCCCGGTATTCCGGATCGATCTGTTTGAAAAGCGTTTGGTC
>JAKLJF010000174.1 GCA_023151335.1 Thermoanaerobaculia bacterium
CCAATTTTAAGACGGTCTTAAGGCCGGTGTAAGATCGATCCCTCCACTTTTGCAAAAATTGGTGAATATTGCAAATTAAAACAACCGGTTCCATGCGCATTTTACTGGTGGAGGATGAAACAGCTATCGCCCGTTTCATAGCCGAAGGGCTGGAAGAAGAAGGCTTTGCCGTGGATGTGGCGCACAACGGCAGAGAAGGCCTGCGGCTCGCCCTCGACAATCTTCCGGATTATGATCTGATCCTGCTGGATTGGATGCTGCCCGGTGTGAGCGGTATCGAGATCTGCCGGGCTATCCGCAAAGAAAACAAAAACGTACCGGTCATATTCCTGACTGCCAAAGATACTGTGGACGACGTGGTGTTTGGGCTGGAAACAGGCGCCAACGATTACCTGCGCAAACCTTTTGCCTTTGAAGAGCTGTTGGCCCGCATGCGCGTGCTCCTGCGCAGCAATGCCGGGGAGCAAAACGTCTTTCGTTGTGCCGATATTGAACTGGATGTGGACACCCACCGCGTCACAAAGGCAGGCAACCCGGTGGAACTGACGCAAAAAGAATTTGCCCTGCTCGAATTGCTGCTCCGGAATAAAGGCAAAGCCTGCCGGCGCACCCGGATCATCGAAAAAGTATGGGATATCAATTTTGATCACGACACGGCTGTGATTGACGTGTATATCAATTTTTTGCGCAAAAAACTGGATACCCCGGGCCGGCCTTCCTTCATCCAAACCTTGCGCGGAGTCGGTTACCGCGTTGATGATGAGGCATGAAACTCCGTTTCAGAAACCGGATCGCCCTGTTCACGGCCCTGGCCGCTGCTATTACCATAGGACTCGTCTTTATCGTCGTATACGGGGTGGTGCATATTACGGCGTATAAGCATCTGGACCACGACATCCGCCGGGAAAAAGAAGAAGTGATGATCAACCTCCGTTGGGTGGGAGATTCCATTCTCATCGAAGATTTGCCCGAATGGGAGGAGAAAGAACACCTGCGCATTGAGGTTAACCCTACTTTCCTTCAGATCGTTGACGCCGGCGGGCATTTGTTGTTCCGTTCTTCCAATTTACAACAGGACAAGCTGCTTTTCGATCCGCATTATTCCAGCGAAACTTTTTTTGACAGCCACATCGGGGCCCGGCGTATCCGGCAGGGGCAGTTTCCCATCCTGAATGAGCACCAAACCGTTATCGGCCACCTCTCGGTCGGTATTTCGCAGGAAGAATCGGCGATCGTCCTGCATAACCTGCGCAATACCTTGTGGCTTGCTTTTCCCCTGGTATTAATTGCCCTGTTTTTGGCCGCGGGCTTTGCTGCATCCCGGAGTATTGCCCCCGTACAACAACTGATACAGGCCGCGTCCGGTATCCGGGAAACCAATATCGACGCCCGGCTGCCTTTGCCTGAAAACAAGGATGAAATTTACCAGTTGGCCACCACCATCAACGAATTGTTACAACGGGTGGAAAACGGTATTATCCGCGAAAAGCAGTTCACCGCCGATGCTTCGCATGAAATGCGCACGCCGCTGACAGCTATCCGCGGCACACTGGAAGTACTGCTTCGCAAACAACGCGAACCGGCCCGGTACGAAGAAAAAATCAGGCGCGTCATCGAAGAAGTGGATCGCCTGCATGGCATGCTCGAACAACTGCTGCAACTGGCGCGACTGGAAAGCGACAAAATCACCGTCCGCCGCTCACCGGTGCGGCTGGCGGTCTTTAGCCAGGCCATCGTCCAAAAATGGGATGCGCGTTTGCGCGAAAAAAATATGGAGTTGCAGCTGCAAATTCCACCGGAGGCCATCCTCGATACCGACGAAACCCTGCTCGCTATCATTGTGGACAATCTCCTGGGCAATGCCATCAAATACGGCCATAGCGGCGGCCATATCGCATGGATATGGCAACCTGAAAATGCTGCTTTCATTATCCGGGACGATGGCCCGGGCATTTCGCCGGAACACCTGCAGCATATTTTCGATCGCTTTTACCGCGCCGATAACTCGCGCAGCTCCGCCGTACGGGGCGCCGGACTGGGCCTGGCCATAGCAAAAAAACTGGCAGACCTGCTGGGTATCCGTCTGACCGTAAGCAGCACAGAGGGCGCGGGCACGGACTTTACCCTGAACTTCCCCTGATCAAACGCCTCTCCTTTTTTAAGGCTATTTTTAGAATCGCTCAAGGTGGTTTTAAGACCTGCCCCCCCACCTTTGTCTTATCAAAAATGAATATTAAAAAAGATAAGACAATGAAAAAGAACATCTTGGTAACCGCGCTTCTGATCATCACGGCCTGGATACTTCTCCCTGCCTGCGGCTCTAACACCGAAAACAACCCCGGGCTTCAGGCGCCTGCCGAAAACACGGCTACTGAAGCGGCCGCGGCCACTGAAACAACCGCCCCGGCAGATACCGCCGCACAAGCCGAAACGCCTGCCAAGGGCAAGGAAGCCGACGACGATGACGACGATGACGACGATAAGCGGAAATAACCCAAAACCATTCTGCAACCCGGCAAGGCCGGAACGACCGGCAGGAAGTTCCGGCCCTGCTCTTCCCTCTTCACTTCTAACATTCCATTTTATGATGAACCAGGCCCATTTGCATTTGCTGTTCAATCATTTGCCCATTCTGGGCGTCTTCTTTGGCCTGCTGGTTTTGGCCGGCGGTTTTTTCCTGAAAAACAATTCTGTTAAACGAACGGCTCTGGGAATATTTGTACTTTCGGGCGTCTTTGCTATACCGGCTTACCTTACCGGTGAGGGGGCAGAAGAGGTAGTGGAAGGCATCGCGGGCGTGACCGAAAACCTCATCGAACGACATGAAGAACTGGCCAATATCTTTCTGAGCCTGGCCGGTGCGCTGGGGCTGATTGCCCTGGCCACCCTGTATGCCGATCTCAAATGGAGAAAGTTCGCCCCGGTACTGTATGCCTTAACCTTTGCCGTCGCTACAGGCGCTATGGTCTTTGCCCAACAGGCGGGTAGCTCCGGCGGAGAAATTCGCCACAGCGAAATCAGGACCGGTCCGGCAGCCGCCAGCCTTGAATCCGGGAGTAATGTCGGCAAGGCCGAGGAAAACGACGACTAAAGATTATTGTCATGACGAAACAATCTGCCAAACCTGTTTCATCCAGCGTCCAGACCGAAGTGGATGCGATTTTCCTGTACGAAAAAATAGCAGGGGCTGAAGAAGACCCCGGTATTGCGGCTGTTTTTCGGAACCTCGCCGAAATCGAACGGGGGCATGCAGCCAAAATGATAGAACGGTTGCGCCGGGAGGGGCTTCCGGCCACCTTGCCGCCGCCTTCCTGGCGTGCCCGGGCGCTTGACCGCATTGGTAAAATTTTTGGTTACGACTATATCATCGGCGTGATGATGGACACCGAAAAAAGCATTTCCCGGGCGATGGTCGCGCAAAAAGAGGCCGGCAAAATTCCGCTCAGCGGTGAAGAGGGCAATCACGTGAAAATCCTGCAATCGCTGCTCAGTACCAGGCAGAAGGTTAGCGGCGAACAGCTCTCCCGCATCGAAGGGCGGCACAAAACGGTTGGCGGAAACGCCCTTCGCGCCGCCGTGCTCGGCGCCAACGACGGACTCGTGTCTAACCTCAGCCTCGTGATGGGGGTAGCCGGCGCCACCAGCGGCCAGAGTGAAATACTGCTCGCCGGCTCGGCCGGGCTGCTGGCCGGGGCCTTGTCCATGGCACTGGGCGAGTGGATTTCGGTGAAGAGTTCACAGGAACTTTACGAACGCCAGATGTCATTGGAAATGGATGAGATCATCGCCAACCCGGAGGGCGAGTTGAAAGAGATTGCGCTCATTTTCATGGCGAAAGGTATTCCCGAAGCCCAGGCCCACGAAATGGCCCGGGAAGCCATGGCGAACAAAGACCAGGCGCATGCGCTGCTGATCAAAGAAGAGCTGGGCATCAATCCGGAAGAGTTAAAGAGCTCCGCCTGGGAGGCCGCGATCACGTCTTTCATATTATTTGCCATCGGGGCCATTATTCCACTGGCGCCGTTTTTCTGGGGTGGCGGTTACACGGCTATTTTGGCGAGCGCGGCGCTCAGTACCCTTGGTTTATTCCTGATCGGCTCGGCCATTACGCTGTTTACCGGAAAAAGTATCTGGTATTCCGGCGCAAGGCAGGTTGTTTTCGGTCTGATGGCCGCCGCCGTCACGTTTGGTATCGGCAAACTGATCGGGGTATCGATTGCGGGTTAAATCAAAAAGGCATTATTTCATTGCTTTTTTAGTCTCGTCGCAATCCGGAACCACAAATAAGCTATGGCCAGCAGGGCAAAATAAACCAGCGCCAGTCCGGGATTGTATACCGTAATGGCCACAAAAGCAGCGGCGGCAATAAGCAGCGCCGTCAGCGGAAACCAGGGATACAGCGGCGTCCGGAACGGACGTTCCAGTTCCGGCTCCAGTTGCCGCAGCCGGATCAGCGCTACCATGGAAATGATGTACAGCGTGAGTGCCCCGAAACACGCGATAGTAATGATCTCAGCCGTTTTGCCCGTGAACAGGGCGACGATACCCACTCCCATGTTGATCAGCAGCGCATTGGCGGGTGTATGGAAACGGCGGTGCACCTTGCCCAATACAGCCGGCGCATAGCCCACCCGCCCGAACTCGAAAGTAGCCCGCCCGGCCGCCAGTATAATGCCGTGAAAAGAAGCGACCAGGCCGAAAAGGCCGATAAACGCGACCGCTTTGTACCAGAAACTTGCGGCGCTCACGGTATGCGCCAGGGCGAGGGGCAGCGGCGAATCGGAGGGCGCCGCGCCGGGCGAGGGGTACACCACCGTTTCCCAGCCGCCCACGCCAACCGAGGCGATAAAGGTGAGCACGCACAACACTACCAGCGTAAGCATAGCCGAGCCGAAACCGAACACCACGTTTCGTTGCGGATTGATGGTTTCCTCGGCTACATTGGCAACGCCCTCGATGGCGAGGAAAAACCAGATGGCAAACGGCAGGGCCGCGAAGGCGCCCATCCAGCCGTTGGGCAGGGCGTTGCGTTCCAGGTTTTGCCATTCAAATGCGGGCAGTGTGGCCCCGGCAAAAATGAGCAACCCCACTACCGCCACCACCGTGATGGCCAGCTCGAACCAGGCCGCCGCCTGTACGCCATAAATGTTCAGGGCAGTAAAAACAATATAGGCCAAAATGGCGATGGCCAGCACCGGTACGGAGGGCATCAGGATATTCAGGTAGGCGCCGATAGCAAAGGCAATCGCCGGCGGGGCGAAAACAAACTCGATATTTTGCGCCATACCGCCCAAAAAACCCCAGTGTTTGCCCAACGCCCGCACGGCATAATCAAACGCACCGCCCGCCCTGGGAATGGCGCAGGCCAACTCGGTGTAACTGAACGTAAACGTCACATACATCAGGGTGACAAAGCCGGTAGCCACTGCCAGGCCAAGTGTACCGCCTTTTTCCAGTCCCAGATTCCAGCCAAAATACATGCCGGAGATCACATATCCCACGCCAAGCCCCCAAAGGAGGAGCGGGCCGAGCGTACGGTCGAGTTGAGGGCCGTTGGGCGGGGTAGATGACATGTGCAGGTTTATTTTTATAAGGGTAAATATAGAGCAGTTCAATGGTTTTTCACCTCAATCGGAATGAGTCATTCCAAATTGTATCCACAGGAAGGGGGCAACAGTTTGGGATGACTCATTTTGCGCGAAGCGAAGATCCAAATATCACTGTTGTGCCAGGTCTTCTCTTTTATCTTTAAGCGGCTCCAGCCATTCCAATTCGCCCCATTCAATGCCCGGTTTATTCAGATTAAAATGCTGTATCAACAATCCGGCCCCGGATTTTACACTCATAAAGTACCCTCCCTTTGCCATACCAGCCATATTGAACAATTGGGCGAAGCCGTATTCCCCACTGGCTTTTTCTTCGTAAACAACATCTCCGCCTGCAACATTCAGCCGTATACGGTAATCCTGTTGCTGCAAATTGGCTAAACGGAGTTGGATGGTTTCATGACCGGTATTGTCGATTCTTGCGATCACGGGGCGCGAACTGTTACCGGTTCGGAGTAAAATGGCGGCGCCCGGGTTCCGGCAAGCGGCATGCGCGGCGAAAGACATTGATTCGCCGTCAATGCGGAAGGATTGAATAAATTGTCCTTTTGCATTCCCAACATAGCAGTAATAATCGCCGTTGGGCATCGCGTTCAGGCCCAGGGTTTTGGCGTAGCCGTCGGTTTGGGTTACAAATTCGGAAAACCAGCATTTGCCGTCGAGGTCTACGACGGCTACCCGGGTGCGTTGTTGCTGCAGGTTCGTTATCTGCACCCCGATAGTTTTGGCGGCATCGCCTTTAGTGATACGTATGATCATACGATCGGCGGGGCGGGTGGCTGATCCTGTGATTAGGGCAATACCCGCGAGCAGTAATGCAATGAAGAAACTGACTTGCGTTTTCATAATATACCGGTTTGATCTGTGAATGAATGAGTCTGCTGCAAGGGTGGCGCCCGGAAGCAGCGTTGTCACAAAAGTGTCTCCAGCGATGCGGTAATTGCCCGGATATAAAAATCATACGTTTGGACATTCAGTTCATTCGATAGGACAAACTGTGCATGATCTGAAATAGTATTGTATTTACGTGGAAATGGATTGCTCCCGCCATGCTTGCGGGGTCAGGCCGAACTCCTGTTTGAACACCCGGCTGAAGTAGGCAGGATCGTTGAAACCGCTGTCGAAGGCAACGGCGGTGATGCTGAGCGCCGGGTTTTGCAATAAAGATTTGGCCTTGTTCAACCGTACGTAGCGGATGAAACGGGTGGTGGAAAGTCCGGTGAGCGCCGTCAGTTTCCGATGCACCTGGGAATGGCTCATCGCAATGCCCCGGCAGAGTTTATCGACGTCGAATTGGGGATCGTCCAGGTGATCATCGACAGCGGCCCGGATTTTTTTTACAAAGGCGTCGTCAAAGCCGCTGAGTGAAGGAATATCCTTCAGGATAACCGCTCCATCCGTCAGCCCGGCTGCCGACAGGTAATGTTGTTGCATGAGGCGGCGGCTTTCCAACAATTTCCGGATACGGAGTTGCAATTCTTCCTGGTGGAAAGGTTTGGCCAAATAAGCATCGGCGCCTTGCTCCAGGCCCTCCAGTTTCGAAGTCATATCCGCTTTTGCCGTGAGCAGCACAACGGGTATGTGGCTGGTGCGCAGGTCGTTCTTCAGAGTCCGGCACAATTCCAGGCCGTTCATGCAGGGCATCATCACGTCGCTGACGACAATATCCGGCACGGTTTCGGTAGCCATATCGAGCCCTTCCCGACCGTCTTTGGCTATTGCCAGGCGATATTCCGGCAGGCAGGAGGCGAGATATGCGATGACATCGGGGTTGTCTTCCACCAGTAAAACGAGCGGCGTATCATCTGTATGCACCTGGTGGCCTGTAAAGACCGCGGCTTCCGGTGATCCGGCTTTGGGATCCGTGTGCGAAAAAGTATTTTCCGGGGAAGGCCACCGAGATTTTTTTGCCGTGAACTCGGATCGCGTTACCGGCAGTACCACTTCAAATTCCGTCCCCCAATCCGCACGGCTTTTCACCCCTATCCGGCCGCCCATGAGTTTGACCAGTTCATTAGCGAGGGAAAGGCCAATTCCGGTTCCGCCCGCTTCCTCTCCATGAGTTCCCTGGTAAAACCGGTCGAATATCCGGGGCAACTGTTCTTCCGGAATACCGATGCCGGTATCACGTACCAGGATGGACATGGTGTTGAACGTTACATTTGGATTTGTCCTGTCTGGGTCATTAATACGAAGGTCAATATAAATATTTCCGCCTGCAGGCGTGAACTTCAACGCGTTGGACAACAAATTCGATAACACCTGTTGCATTTTTTCTTCATCGAAATCCATTGTAAGCGACTCCAGACCGGTGAGGAAATGCATTTTTACTTTTTTATTCTCCGCCGACGAATGAAAAGATTCGACGATATATTTAAGATATGCCACTATATCGGCCTGCACCGGATGCAAGGTCATATTTCCGCTTGCCAGTTTGGACAGGTCGAGCATCTGGTTGACAAGGTGAAGTAAACGCCGGGCGTTGCGCTGCACAGTTTTAAGCACCCCGCGTGTTTCTTCGTCCAGGGGTTTTTCCTGCAGCAGGCGTTCAGCAGGGCCAATCAGCAGGGTCAGTGGCGTGCGGAATTCATGGGTGATATTGATGTACAGTTTGGTTTTGACTTTATCCAGTTCCTGCAGACGGAGCGCTTCGGCGTGTTCCAGTTTTTGTTTTAACTGGAAACGATAAAAAGCGTACAAGCCGCCCGCAACAGAGCATATGTAGAACGCGTATGCCCACCAGCTTTGCCACCACGGAGGGAGGACGATAACCGGCAAAGCCGTTTCCTGCATCCGGATGCCCATACTGTTCGTTCCGCGCACCCGGAACAGATATTTACCCGGCGGAACGTTGACGTAGGAAGCCTCTCCCCCGCGTAGATCGCTGCGCCATGCGCGGTCGTAATTTTCCAGCATAAATTCCAGCCGGCTTAATGCCGGGTCGCCGTATTCAAAAGAGCTGATATGGAAAGCAAAAACGTTGTGGTCATGCGATAACTTTAATACGGGGCTTTCCCAAACCGGGCGGCTCAAAAATGCCTCTTTCCCCGGTACCGTTCGTTTACCCAGAACGGTCAGACCCGTGATATACGTTTGGGCAGGAGACCGGGCAGCGGCTTGTTGAATTTCACCGGGGTAGAAAGCGTAAAATCCGCCGTAACTTCCAAAAAGGATTT
>JAKLJF010000175.1:0-6204 GCA_023151335.1 Thermoanaerobaculia bacterium
CCGCCCCGCGCCATAGACCAAAAGATCCGTATCCCGGAAATAAAACTTCCGAAAAGGCGCCCAACTGGCTTCGTACCGGAATGTTTACTGCCGGCGGCCTGCTGGCTATGTGGCTGATTTGGTTTATGTTTATCCGTGAAAAGCCGCCCATTTCTGACACCTCAGGAAAGCCAAAATCCGGACTCGAAATGGTGCGCGTGGAAGGCGGCACTTTCACAATGGGCAGTAATGAAGAGGATGACGAAAAACCGCCCCACCGGGTTACGCTTTCTACTTTTCTTATAGGTAAATACGAAGTAACCCAGGCCGATTGGTTCGATATCATGGGCAACAGGCCATCTGCTCAAAAAAATTGCGACGAATGTCCCGTGGAACAAGTTTCCTGGGACGACATACAGGCTTTTTTTAAAAAACTAAACGTAAAATACCCCGGCAGAAAGTACCGCCTGCCCACCGAAGCCGAGTGGGAATTCGCCGCGCGGGGCGGCACGTTATCGCAGGGCTTCCGTTATGCCGGCGGCGACGATATCGACGAGGTAGCCAGGTACCTCGGAAATTCGGGTAGCCAAACCCATCCTGTCGGCGGGAAAAAAGCCAACGAGCTCGGCCTGCACGACATGAGCGGCAACGTATGGGAATGGTGTTCGGACTGGTACGGCGATTATCCGGCCGGCGCGCAAACTAACCCGGCCGGGCCTGCATTGGGGTCATGTCGCGTGTACCGCGGCGGCAGCGCGTGGAGCGGCGCTGTCTATTGCCGCCCCGCCAACCGCCGCGGGAGCTCGCCGTCGTATCGCTACGGCTATCTCGGCTTCCGCCTCGATTCGGTCCCCTTGCAGTGAAGTGGTTAGCCTTTCCGGGCCATTTCTGTGAGCAATAAAACGAGCAAGCGGAGCGGTGCGGGAGCGAGGAGGGAGGGACGACCGACGGCGCCGCACGGCGAAGGTTGCGAGTAGTGTCGCGACGGGCAGCGGGGGTTTGGGGCGAAGCCCCAAATTTTTTTAAAAAACCGGGGTCTTCATGCCCGTCGCCGCGTTTACTTTATTACATTTGGGGCGTCCTCACGGATAGGTCAATCGCCATAAGGGTCATATCGCGTGAACCGCGGCGGCAGCGCGTGGAACGACGCTGTCAATTGCCGCCCCGCCAACCGCAACAGGAACACGCCGACGAATCGCAACGACAATCTCGGCTTCCGCCTCGTTTCGGTCCCCTTGCAGCTCACAGGAATGGCCGGATGGCTTCCACTGAACAGGCGCTTGTCCTGCCCCCGGGTGATCGGGGCGAAAAAGCGGCTCGCCCGTTTCCCGGGCGTTCCGGTCAGGGGTGGCAGTGCTGGTAGGAAAGCATGGATTTGCAGAGCCGAACGCTCTTCCACCCCGCTTTTTATGGTTCGCAATTTACGGCGTAGCCTTTAAAACAGTTTCTGTATCCGCTTCTTCAACCGTCATTTTTTCAAAATATAAACACTTTGTTTACCTTTGCAAAAAAACAAACGTGTACTACCGTAGAAAAGTATTGCTCGCATTATTGCAGGCTTTTGATAATAAATTAGAAAAGCTTCAATTGCAGAAACTGCTTTTTTTGTTTTCCCGTATACAAAAAGAGCCGAATTTCGATTTTGTGCCTTATAAGTATGGTTGTTATTCCTTCCAGGCTAAAGCGGATATGAATACGCTGGCCAAATATGGTTTGGTGCATCAAACCGAACAAGGTTGGGAAAAAATAAGCGAAGAAAATTTTGTATCTGCCCTGAAAAAGAGCGATAAAGAAATACTGCAAGCGGTGAAGCAACTCTATAAGGGCAAAACAGCTACCGAGTTAATCGGGATTACCTATAAAAAGTATCCTTATTTTGCCTTGAAAAGCAAAATTGCCGATCAATATCTTTCCCCCGGGGAGTTAGCCAACTTAAATAAGTATCTTGTCCAAAGCGAGGAAGTATGCCTCTTTACTATTGGTTATGAAGGGATTACTTTAGAAAACTATTTGAATAAACTCATCAAAAACAATATAAAGGCGTTGTGCGATGTACGCAAAAATGCGTTCAGCATGAAGTTCGGTTTTAGTAAAAACCAATTGAAATCGGCCTGTGAAGGCGTAGGGATTGCGTATTACCATTTACCGGAAGTTGGTATCGACAGTGACCAACGCCATGATTTGAATAGCCAGGCGGACTATGATCGATTGTTTAAAAAATATGTATCGGATGTGCTCCCGCATACGCCCGATACTCAACAATACATCCTTCATTTGTTGGAACGGCATGGGCGTGTAGCGCTCACTTGTTTTGAAGCCTGGAGTTGTCAATGCCACCGTAGCCACCTGGCAAAAGCGATTTCCGAACTTCCGCAGTTTTCCTATCAACTGCAACACCTTTAAAACTGCCAATTACAATACAACCGCCATGACCCGAAAGAAAATTCTACTGACCGTAACTACCTACCCTCTGCCTTCACGCAGCTATGATGAATTAGTATGCACGGCAGGTCTGCTGGAAGATGGCTCCTGGATACGATTATACCCTGTGCCGCTGAGTTTTCTTACCCAACTAAAACACGAAGGGGTGGTGCAAACCACGAAATACACCTGGATTGAACTCAATGTGAAACCCCGTACCGACGACTTCAGGCCGGAGAGCCATTCGCCGGCAGATTATCAATTTAAAGACCTCGTAATCGGAGAGCATCTCGGTACGGAGCAAAACTGGGAAAGAAGAAAGGATATCTGCCTTAAAAAGGTATATACCAATCTCACCGAGCTTATCGAAGATTCTAAAGATCCCAAAAATGTTTCATTGGCAACATTTAAGCCCGCTAAAATAACCGCTTTTGAGGTGGAGAAGGATGATAGCGATTGGAAGGAAGTATGGACGCAGCTTCAAAAGCAGCAATCCTTATTTTCGGATCGCGAATCTAGCCGGATTCAAATCAAAAAAGTGCCCTACAAGTTTTATTACCGTTTTGAGGATGATAAGGGGCGAAGCGCGCGCCTCATGATTGAAGATTGGGAAATCGGACAGCTGTACTGGAATTGTCTCCGCGACGCCCAAAATGACGAGCAAAAAGCCATTGAAAAGGTAAAACTCAAATATGATGTTGAGTTTCGATTAGAAAAAGAGATTTACCTGTTTCTCGGCACGACAAAAGAGTGGCATCGGCGTCGTTCCTCTAATCCCTTTGTTATTATCGGCGTATTTTATCCTAAAAGAGAAACTCAGCTTTCTTTGTTCTGAGCAAATTTCAGATGACCAATGCAGCCGGTACCGCCCCGTCTTTTGCTGTTAGCGATTTACGCCCTGACCGCCTAAAACAGCTTCTGTATCCGCTTCCTCGGCCCCGGGCAAAGCGCGTTATGGCAGTTCATGCAAGCCATAGCCAGCATTTTGAACCGTTCGGGCGCTTCGGCGGGCGAGCATTTTTTCAGCATTTTTAACGATTCGAGGTAGGAAGCAGCGAAGGCTTTGTATTCCGGCGACGCCACTTTTTCGGGTTCGGTGGCGGCGGCGGTGAGGATCTTTTTCGCGTCCACTTTCCATTTGGGCTTTTCGCCGAGGGCGATTTTTTGCCTGGCGGTTTCCGCTTCCGTGAAAAGCTCGTTCATCAGAACGGCCAGCTCGCTGCTGCCGTTGGGGTTGATGTAATTTCCCGTGGCAGGAGGTGAAGGCTATGGTCGCGGCTATCTTCAAGTTCATTTTTTCAATTTTTTTGCAAAGATAGTACGCCGCCGATTATGGGTATCTCCAAAAGCGCCGGGCAGTCTCTTCCGTTTTGCGCATACCGCCGCTTTTACCCCTCCGCTGCAACATCTCGCCCAAAGGGATTATTTTTGCATATCTGCGTCATTATTCGCGTTGTTCTCAAACCCCAACGCCCTGATTCCGTTTTTTTTAATACTAAATCAATGTCCTTATGCAAAAACAACACATCCCTGTCCCATTCATTTATCTTTTTTTTACTCCATTACTCCTGTTTTCCCAACCTAAAATTCAGCTCGCCTCCCATGCCACCGGCTTTGTCCGCCCGGTCGATATTGCGCATTGCGGCGACAGCCGCCTGTTCATCGTGGAGCAGCGCGGTTTGATCTGGATACTCGACAGCCTGGGCAACCGCCTGCCCGACACCTTTTTGAACATCGACCCCCGTGTACGGTCGACCGGCAGCGAACAAGGCCTGCTGGGGCTGGCGTTTCCGCCGGATTTTGCCCAAACGGGCGTTTTTTATGTAAACTACACCTTCGAACCGAACGGCGATACCCGCGTATCGCGGTTCCATTTGAAACCCGGCAACCCGAACCAGGCGGATCCGGACAGTGAAGAAATTTTGCTTACGCAGGAACAACCTTATACCAATCACAACGGCGGCTGCATCAAATTCGGTCCCGACGGCTACCTCTACATCGCCCTGGGCGACGGCGGCGACGGCGGCGACCCGGAGAACAGCGGACAAACTAAAAACACCCTGCTCGGAAAAATCCTGCGCATCGACGTGAACAGCACCGCTCCCGGCCTGCAATACGGCATACCGCCGGACAACCCTTTCGTGAACAACCCGGCCTACCGACCCGAAATCTGGTCGTTGGGCTGGCGCAATCCCTGGCGCTTCTCCTTCGACCGGCTCACCGGCGACATGTGGATCGGCGACGTGGGCCAAAGTACCCGGGAGGAAATTGATTTCGAACCGGCCGGTGTCGGAGGCCGCAATTACGGCTGGCGTTGTTACGAGGGTACTTTTGCTTACAATACTTCCAACTGCCTGCCGGCTTCCTCTTTTATCGGGCCGGTATTCGATTACGACAATAACTCGCTCGGCTGTTCGGTCACCGGCGGATTTATCTACCGCGGCAGCCGACATCCCGACCTCTATGGCCTGTACCTCTTCCCCGATTTTTGCAGCGGCCGCTGGTGGGCGATCCGGCAGCAGCCGGACAGTACTTTCTCCACTGTACTGCTGGAAGATCTGACCAACTTCCAGTACAGTACGCTTGGGGAAGACCGCGATGGCGAACTTTTTGTGGCCGCCCTGAACCAAGGTATCATTTATCGCATCAACGAACAATGTTCCGGGCTCCGAATTTCCGGCACCGTTACCAACGCCGGCTGTACGGGCGCCTCCGACGGCGCTATCGAACTTAATGTCGAAGGCGGTTCGACGCCATACGACATCGATTGGAACAACGGACAAAGCGGCACACAAATAACCGGCCTTTCGCCCGGCATTTATACCGTCGCAGTGCAAGATAACAACGACTGCATCCGGCGGGATACTTTCACGGTGGAAGCGACTGCCGCGGTAGCGGCACCCGCCGTTTCCACCTTGTCCTGGACGGCGCCTTTGCCCACGGCAGGCTTCCTGTGCCCAGGCGATAGCGTCCGGCTGGAATCTTCCGAAGCCCCCGATGGTTTCGGCTACCAATGGTACCGGAACGGCCAGATTATCAATGGCGCAACGCAACGGCAGTTTGCCGCTACGCAATCCGGCGCTTACCAGGTGAGGTTTACCGACGATCCCTGCAGTTCGGATTTATCCGCTACAACCAACCTGGCGACCGTTACTATCACCGGGCCTTCCATTACGGCAACCGGGCCAACGGTGCTTTGCGACGGCGATTCCACCGTTTTATCCACAGGCGTTGCGCCGGCAGGTTTTACCCTGCAATGGTTCCGCAACGACACGCCGATTCCCGGCGCTAACGCGACCACCCTGACGGTAAAAACAAGCGGCAATTACAGCCTCGGGTATCAGCGTCCGAATTGCAATCAGGGCCCATCCAACCCGGTAACGATTACAGTGGAAACGCCGGCTGCAGGCCCCGGAATTTCTGCCCCGTCCTGGACGGCGCCCTTGCCCGCGCCGGCATTCCTTTGTCCGGGCGATACCGTTTGGCTGGAAGCCTCTGCAGCGCCTACAGGACAAGGTTACCAATGGTATCTGAATGACCAGGTTATCATCGGGGCAACGCAGCAACAATATGCCGCTACCCAGCCCGGCGCTTATCAGGCGCGGTACACCGGCGCCCCCTGTAATTCGGTTTTGTCTGCTGCCACTGTATTGTCAACGGGTACCATAGCGGGGCCATCCATCCAGGTAAACGGCCCGACTGTGCTTTGTGCCGGCGATTCTACGCTGCTGACCTCGGCAGGCGCCCCTGCCGGCTTCACCCTGCAATGGTTCCGCAACGGCGATACCCTGGCAGGCGCCAATG
>JAKLJF010000175.1:6246-8777 GCA_023151335.1 Thermoanaerobaculia bacterium
ATACCAGCGTCCGGACTGTAATCAGGGTCCTTCCGCCCCGGTGATGATCGTGGAAGAAGTGCTTTCCGATTCGGTGGAACTGGTTTTTGTCAACGATACGCTCCGTGTTTCCCAAGGCACTTGGCCTGCTTACCAGTGGTTCCGGGACGGCGTTGAAATATCCGGCGGCAGCGGGCCGGAATACGTGCCCACACAAAGCGGTTTTTACGAATGTCAGCTGACTACCAGTGCCGGATGCACGTATTTGCTGGGGCTTCAGGTAGAGATCGTCGGCACGGTATTGCCCGCCTCGGTTGCGGCCTTTTCCCTTGCCCCGAACCCCACGTCAGACTTTCTCTTACTCCGGCTTGAGTTGCGCCGGTCAGAACGGATAACCATTTCCCTGACGGATGTGCAACAGCGCAATGTATTTTCCCAGTCGTATCAGGGGCAGCGTTTGGAACGGCAAATTGATCTACGGTTTTTGCCGGCAGGCAGCTATTACCTGACGGTACAACTGGAAAACGGAGTCCTTGGAAGGCGTGTGGTGAAAAACTAATAATTGCCGTACTTTTGACCGCGAATCATACTATTTAAGCAAATAAATATTTTATTTCATGCAAAAAATACTCCTGCTGCTGGCGTTCGTTTGCCTGGCCCTGCCGGCCCTGAACGCTCAATCCGCGCGGCGCGTGGAAGTGCTTTTCTACAACACACATACCAAAACCGACCTGGCAAATATCAAGGCTGAATTGGGCGCCCAGAAGATTCTGCTGGAATATACCCATACTGCCTTCGACGCCGACGGACGTCTGACGGGAATCGCTTTCACCGTGGACTGCCAGGATGGCTTCAAGGGCTCGGCTTCCACCGACAAGGTGCCGGCGGCAGATGAAAGCAAATTCGGTTTCTTCCGCGATACCCGTGCAAGCGCCAGGACACCGTTTGGGACAGGCATAATCACGGAATAAAGGCCGTTATTGTCGTTCCGAACGCCGCACCGGCAGGATGGAGGCGGCCCGTTGGATGATTACCATCTTCACGTACCGCTGCTGACCGGCCTCCAGTAGGGCGATATAATTTCCGGGCGCCAGGTCGGCCACGTACATATCTGTACCTGGCCGACCGGCGTCTACGGATATTTCACGCACGAGTACCCCATTTATGGTGAACAAGCGCAAGGTGCCGGCCTGTTGCAAGGGCTTCGACCAGGCAAAGTGAATCATGTAGGAGGCCGGATTTGGGCGGGCCGACATAGTTGTACCGCCTGGCGGATTATTGGGAAGGAAGTACACAATTTGTACCCCGGCAGTATTGGTACGCACCGGCTCGTTGAAATCAAAATAAATGTCGGCAAAATTCTCCGCCACATCGCCAAGCCCAAGCGAAGGTTTCAATCGAATATTAAAAGACACAAAGCCGTGGCTTTCCGGTTCATTGCTCACGGAATCGGGCAGGTTGATGTCTTTAAAGAAAAACTCGACCACTCCGGCGCCGCTGAGTTTCCAGCTGCAGGGATGGCTGGAAGCGAGGAAACGGAAGCTGGCCGGATCGAGCCCGGCTCCCAGCGTATCGATGATACGGACAAACTCTGCCGGATAATTTCCCGTGTTTTGAAAACGGATGGTATATTCCACCGGCTGGCCGCCGTTGAGCTGGTCCGGCGTAAGGTATTCCGGATACACCAGCTTGTCGTTGGGATCGTACGAACCGACCACCGTGCCATTCCGGCTAAAGATGTTGTTCGCGGGGTAGAGATCGTCGGACGGCAGGATTCCCGTTGAGGAGGCAAAAATATGGAACGGTGTACCAATTGGGACGAGATCGCAATTTACCGAAACGTGAATGAGCGTTTCAGCGCCGGGGACCAGGCTGCCGATATTCCAGGTCAGCGTGTCGCCATTGATGACATTGGGCGCAAGGCTGGCATTTATATACGTCAGGATGTCCGGCAATACCAACCTGATTTGTACGCCGTTGACCGGGGTTAAGCCTTTGTTTTTACTACCTACTGTGAAGGTGCGGTTAAAACCCGGGCGGAAGGCGTCAGCGCCGATCGCAAAAACATTCAGGTCGTAGCCGGGCGGCAGGGGATAAAGGCCGAAATTGCGCTGAGCCCACGGTGTTTGGTTTTTGTCATAAGGTTGAAATGCCGGAGTAACGGTCAGACCCGGAATGGGCGCTACTTGCACGGTGTCCAGGTCGTTGAGGCCTGTAAATTTATACTTTCCGTCGGGGCCGGAAGAGCTGAACTGTCTGCTTGCAGATTCCAGTATAGCGCCTGACCAATACGTGATGTCTGTCGAAGCATTATAAACGCCATTGTTGTCCACATCCCAGTACACCATACCGTAGGCCGTATTGGGGTTGTATACGATAACTGTCTGGAATACTATGCTGTCGCAGCCCAGATACGACGTCAATACCGCCTGGAGATTATAAGTCGTATCCTTTTGTGTTAATGTCTGGGCGCCTTGTTGCCATTCATACGGAAGGTACTCTTCACTCAGGTATAAGATACCCGCGTGCGTAATAAGCGGACTCTGGACCAC
>JAKLJF010000176.1 GCA_023151335.1 Thermoanaerobaculia bacterium
CAGCAGGCGGGGCAAAAATGAAGTCCGGGAATTTTTGATGGGGATATTGGCCGCCAGGTGGCCGGAAATTTTCATGTACAGTTTGTCGCCTTCTTCCTTGTTATCGTAAAAAGAGATATTCGGTTCGAGGATATGATGCAGGGCCGCCCCGGCAAAAAAAGCGCCCGAACGCCCGAACCGCGCCGAATAATTCAACCCCACGTTAAAATCGGAATAGGCGAAGTTGTTGCCCGGCAGCGACTCGCCGGTAGGCAGGGTGTAACCGTCCACGCCGTTGAACTCGTCCTGAAATTCGAGCGACTCGTAATTGACGTTGCGCTGGGTAAGGCCGCCCTGTATGCCCAGCGACAGGTACTGGCGGTTGTCGGAATCCAGCGATTTGTGGTAGGCCATGGATAAGGCGATCTGGGTGGTGCTGAAATCGACCACGCTCACTTTATCGGTAAAAAACATGAGGCCGAGGCCAAAAGCGTCGTCGTGCACCGATTTGCCCGGGGCGTCAAAACGCAAATCGGCAGCCACGGCAAAGGTGCGGATGGGATTGTCGAGTACCTGCCGCCACTGGTCGCGGTAAATGGTGCCCACGCGGTAGCGCCCTTCGAAGGCGCCCGTCATGCCGGGATTCAGGGTGAGCGGCGTGGCATAAAATTGGGTAAACTGCTGATCCTGAGCATGAACAGTATTAAACAGGGCAGCGATAAAAAGTGTAAGGAGGATAATTTTCTTCATGCGTTTGGGAAAATTTTCGGCAAAAGTATGGAATTGCGGTTCAGGATAACGCTTGTATCGTTGAGAAATTGGTTTTGAGCGAAGTTTAACGTACAGGGACGACTTTGAGGCAAATTCCGGAAAAAGATTGAAAAATACCTGAAACAGATTATCTTTGAATATCTCAAATGATTACTGTTCATCTTAAAAATCGACAAAATGAAACAAATTTTTAAAAATCTAACAATGCCCCCCCCGTTTTAAACATTTTGATTGTTGTTTTTATTTGCGCACACAACGCGGCATTTTCGCAAATAAAAAAGGATGCCGTGTTTCACCGGCACAGAGTGCATAGCCGCCCCGAAACCTTTCGTGTGGATCGTATCGAGTACAGAAAATCGGACAATGCGATAGTAGGTATATATGGGTTACCGGAATATGCGAAGGGGTTTACGCCTGAAGAGAAAGCGTGGGGGTATATTGAAAAAAATGCCTATCGGTTCGGTATAAAAGTGGAACCCCGATCAGTACTCCGGCATCATTTTACCCGGAATGGCCGTACCCAAAGCGTTGTGCGGTACCGGCAATTTTATAAAGGTATGCCGGTGGATGAAAATGAAATAGTAATAACGATCAATAAAAAAGGAGAAGTGGTATTTGTCATAAACAATACCAAACCAATTCACCAGGATTTGAACGCCGCTCCGCGAACATCTGAGCAAACGGCTCTTCGCAGGGCATTGGCTTATTTTTCGCTCCGCGATGCACCGGAAGGTATTAAAATAAACAAAGTCTTTCATTTTTCAGAAAACCGCTTCCTGTTTTGTTATAGAGTCAGTTTCAGATTATCCAGCCCGCAGGGGGTGTGGGTGATTTATGTCGATGCGCAATCAGGCAAAGTAGCGGAAGTTTATGATGCGGCGCATTACCAATGCGCGCTGTCCGGAAACGGCAATGGTAATGTATTTATGCCCGACCCGATCTCTACTTCCGGCGCCGTATATGGAACCGGGGGATTCAGTCACAACAACGACGCCAACCATGCCGACCTGGACGCCCAGTTAAGAGCGGTTAATTTTCCGGTCGGCAACCCATTCACCGGGCCTACCTATCTGGTTGGAGAGTATGCAGTTGATACAGATCTGGAATGCACGGGCTCGGGGACGAACTGGAATTATAACCGTTCACACGATTGCTTTGAAGAAGTGATGTGCTATTACCATATTTCGCAGAATATGTGTTATTATAAAAATGAGTTAGACGGCTTGCCTCCTTTTCATTTTTCTAACACCAATTATCCGAATGCCGCCCGTTTTTATGTTGGCCAGGGCAGCTCTTTATACGATGTAACGTCCGGAACTGTTTATATTGGAACATACACCGGGGATAATAACGCTACAATTGAAGCCGGCGAAGACGCCGCTATCATCATACATGAACTAGGCCATGGCATCAATAATTGGATGACCGGAAGTGACTTGTCAACGACCGAAGGCCTCGGTGAAGGATTTGCCGATTATTGGGCGCAATCATATATTCGAAGTTTCGGCCTCTGGAACGAATTTGAAGCGGAATACCAATGGGTAAGCCGCTGGTATATGTTTACCACTGAGCTGCCGGACGAACATGACCGGACAACCGATTTTATTGTACCATATCCTACGGGATTGCCTTCCGGGCCACATGCGGCCGGTCAGTTGTTCGCCACCGCTTTAATGCGGATTTGGGACGATATTGGGAAACTTAAGACCGATCTGATCGCATTGTGGGGAATGTCCATGACGGATGGTAATACAAGCCAGAGCATGGCTGCCGAGGCCATATACCAGACGGCGGTTGACAATGAATATACGACGGAGGAATTATGCATCATTTACCGGCATTTCAAGGACATATATGGGGATTATTTTGACCCGCAACAACCGGATGGCTTGGAGGATTATTATATGCGCGACACCGCCGACGATTTCGGCGAAGAGCCTAATACGACCGCGGCCCCCATCTGGCTTACCGGGGATATATGGGTCCGGCAACAGAACGACGGCGAAGCAATTCGGGAACACCAGAACCCCAAATACGGACAAACCAACTATATTTATGTCCGGCTGCGCTCGCGTAATTGCCAGCCCGTGACAGACGGAGAATTGTGGGTCTATTTTAGCAAGGCTTCCACCTGGCTTGCCTGGCCTCAGTATTGGATCGATTATTACGAACCGACCTCCAACGGCCCTGTTCTGGCGGGCGATATAGTGCCCGGCGCCCCGTTTGCGATACCCGAGGACCTTCAGGCCGGCGACGAAAAAATCATAGAAATACCCTGGACGAACATGCCAGACCCGGAAGATTTTGACACGGAAAGGCATCATTTCTGCTTGTTGGCCCGGATCGTTTCTACCCAGGATCCAATCGGTACGGAGGTGCAGGAAGTGGGGCAGAACGTCAGAAATTTCAATAACATTGTATGGAAAAACCTGACCATACTGGAAAAAGATGAATTCACGGACCCGTCCGGTACCGTGTACCTGCGTGTACCTGCACGTGGCCCCGTCGATTTAATTGTGAACACTCCCGAATCGTCCGTTACCGTGCCTTGTCCTTCGCAGGGTACTGTGCGAATCCATTTAGAAGAAGACCTCTATACCCAATGGGAGAATAACGGCGAACACGGCGAAGGGTTTGCCGGGGATAGTCCCGGAGTATTTCGATGGATTGCCGAGACTATGCGGATAGACGAGGTAACTATTCCCGATACTTTGTCGCATGCCCTGGTTGTCACTTTTGATCCGGATTCGGCGGCAGTTGCCTGTGCGTTCGATGTTATTCAACTTGACAGCCTTGACGCGGTAGTCGGAGGTGAACGATTCGTTTATGAGCCCCCGGAAACAGAATCGTTTTCAGGGTCGCCGATGGAAAGAATGCAACAGGAATCCCTTTTGCCGCATTCAGACCCCCGGATCAGTATTTTCCCCGTCCCTGTTCGTGGCCTTTTACAGGTCAATGTGGAAGGCCTGGATCACAACCTCCGGGAAAACCTGTTTGCCCATATTTACGATGTATTTGGAAAACGATGGTCGTTGCAAACCATGCCGGTACCGGAAAAGGGCCGATCATCTGCCCGGTTTAATGTGGAGGCCCTCCCTTCGGGATTATATTACCTTCGGATCGCTTTGCCGGGCTTGAACATTCAGACAGTTCGTTTTATTAAAACCTGATCTTTCACCCAAAGCCCGAAAGTCGACGCCGATTTTCGGGCTTCTTATTTTCCGAACGATGAAAGCGCTGCTTATATCTTTATTTGTTTTTATTGGTATCCACCTTCATTCGCAATACGCGCTGGATATCCATACGATAAAATATGAATACTACCTTACCGTAAAAATGGACGCACCCAATTCTTTGTTATGGTTCTATACGTCAAAAGATTCTGTGTTAATAGATAATAAAACCTTGGTTTACAAGTCATCTCCTTTAAAAGAATATAGTGCCTTTTTTGTCATATTGAATCCGGAAGGGCAGGTACAGCGGTACAATGAAATTTATACTAAGGATACTCTTAAAGGCTCGGCCCTTCTTGCATACATGGATATATCGGATTTCAACGATGGTTACTATGTTTCATTCTTTTATTATGGCAACGATCTTTGGTGCAATGACCAGGTGCTGTTCCAGGATGAAACCGCCGGAAAGTACATCGCCCTGTTGAGATTATCCAAATCCGGCGAAGTGATATCCTGCTGGCGTTACCCTGTATCCAAGAATTTGTTGGAAGTATGGGTCAGACCGTTTGACGATGGCAAATTAGTGTTGGGCGGGACGGCTTCGTGGGACCCGGTGCAACTCGGCGCCTTTTATTTGCCCTGTACCGGTTGCCACGTGCACGACAGCGACGTTTTCGTGGCGATCATAGACAGCACGGGAACCGTTTTGAACGCAAAACGATTCGGTTCGGACGTATGGGATTATGGCAGGGCCATAGCAACGACGCAAGGCGGCAACATATACATGGCCGGCAGCTATTACGGCAGTCCTTTCCGCGCAGATAGTTTTACGCTGACCAACCACGGATTTACCCAGCTGACCTGCGACGCGTTTTTGATGAAATTAAATGAAAATTTGGAAATACAATGGCTGCAACGCGCCTGGGGAACTGGTCTGGAAACCAGCCAGGGATTGGAGCAGGACCCATCGGGCAACCTTTACTGGGCGCTGAACTGTAGCAGCCCGCAGGTCAATATCGGCGATACCACGTTTGCCGGGAATAAAGTTACCGGTCTTCTGGCCAAAATAAGCCCGGACGGCGAGCTCCGCTGGATCCAACACGTCGCCTGCGATAAAGCCCTGAATATCCGCAACATATCGGCTGATGCCGACGGGAATATCTGGGCGAATGTCAATTTCAACGGCAATCTGCTGACTCCTTACCAGACCATCGAGGGACTGGGCGGCAACGACAACCTGCTTGTCCAGTTCGGCGCGGACGGCCAGCCGTACCGGCAATTGATTTTGGCGGGGCCGGAAAATGAAAGCGTTTATGAGATACAGGCGTTACCCGGTCAGCAATTGCTCCTGCGCGGCGGTTTTTCAAACGACACGTTGTCTTTTTTGAACCTGCGGATTCCCAGGAATGAACAGGGCGATACCTACACCAATTTTTTTGCCACCGTACAATTCCCGGCCGTGGGAACGATGGAGCCTGCCGCGCCGGTAGCAACTATCCGGGTATGGCCGAATCCCGCGCTGTCAGGCAGGCCTGTACAGGTAGTGGTGGATAAATTTCCGGGAAAAGGCCGGATCGCTCTGTTCGATTGCTTCGGACGTCTCGCCGGGCAATTTGAGACCGATCCCGTATCGGGTATCGCGACTATTCCGGGCAACTACTTGCGCCGGGGCGTTTATTTTCTGAGGTATCAATCGGAAGAAACCAATCTGTCGAAGGTGTTGGTGGTGACGCAATGATTTTCTGCTGCCGGGTACAATTGTTGTATTTTTTCTACCTTTCGCGCAGATCAACTTTGTATCCTATGCAAGAAACGAATACCAGCCATTTCAAACCCTATGTATCGCCCGGCGATACCTCTGTAAAAGAATTTACCCTGCGCGCCATCATACTTGGCGCGATGTTCGGCATCCTGTTCGGGGCTGCCACCGTTTACCTGGCCCTGAAAGCCGGCCTCACGGTTTCGGCTTCCATCCCCATCGCCGTGCTGGCCATTTCACTGGGCCGCAAGTTCCTGAAAACCAGTATTCTGGAAAATAACATCATTCAAACTGCCGGTTCCGCCGGCGAGTCGGTTGCCGCCGGGGTGGTGTTTACGCTGCCGGCTTTTCTTTTCCTGAGCGACGGTATCGGCAAGGGATATTTCAATTACTGGACCATCCTGATGCTGGCCATTTTCGGCGGTATTCTCGGCGTTTTAATGATGATCCCCCTGCGGCGTTCGCTCATCGTGAAAGAACACGGCAACCTGCCTTATCCGGAAGGAACGGCCTGCGCGCAGGTGCTCATCGCCGGTGAGAAAGGCGGCGATTTTGCCCGCACCGCGTATCAAGGTCTCGGCTTCGCGTTTGTGTATGCCATTTTACAAAAGGTATTGCACGTGATTGCCGAAGTGCCGGCCTGGACGGCCAGCGCCGTCAATAAATACGTGCCGGCAGCCCGCGTCAGCGGAGAGATCACGCCTGAATACCTTGGCGTGGGTTACATCATCGGGCCGCGCATCGCCGGCGTGCTGGTGGCGGGCGGCGTCCTGGCCTGGCTGGGGCTGATCCCCCTGCTGGCTACCCTGGTGCCACCGGAAACCATCGCCGCGCAACTCACCAAACTCGATCTGCTCAATGCCATTACTTCCGCCGACGGCTCGGTCCGGTATCCCTTCGGCTGGGATCCGTACTCCCATACCTTCACCGACCTGACGAGTGCAGTGTACCGGGCTTACGTGCGCCAGATTGGCGCGGGCGCCGTGGCCGGGGCGGGATTCATTACCCTCATCAAAACGATCCCGACCATTGTGTCGTCGTTCCGCGAAAGTTTCGGCGCCCTGCGCAACCGCGAAGCGGCCACGACCGTTTCGCGCACCGACAACGACCTGTCCATAAAAGTGGTGGCCTTCGGTAGCCTCGGGCTCATCCTGCTCATGGCTTTGCTGCCCAATATCCCCGGCGACAACATCGGCAGCAAATTGCTGATCGGCCTGCTGGTGATCATCTTCGGGTTCTTTTTTGTCACGGTATCCAGCCGTATTGTCGGTATCATCGGCTCCAGCAACAACCCCATCTCCGGTATGACCATCGCCACCATCATGGGCACGGCCCTGGTATTCATTGGCGTGGGCTGGACGGGCAAGGTGTTCGAACCGATGGCGCTCGTGGTGGGCAGCATGATCTGCATTGCCGCGGCCAATGCCGGCGCCACTTCGCAGGATTTGAAAACGGGCTACATCGTGGGCGCCACGCCGCGGTACCAGCAGCTGGCGCTGTTTATCGGGGTAGTGGTGTCTTCGCTGGTGATCGGTTTTACGGTGCAATATCTCGATACGCCCACCGCCGAATTGCGCGCTATGGGTATCGAACACGCCATCGGCGAAAAATTCAATGCCCCGCAGGCTACGCTCATGGCTACGCTGATCAAAGGGCTTTTATCCTTCAACCTCGACTGGCAGTTCGTACTGGTAGGCGTTTTCACCGCCGTTACGCTCGAACTGTGCAACGTCAAGTCGCTTTCTTTTGCCGTGGGTTTGTACCTGCCGCTCAGCACCACGCTTCCCATCTGGATCGGCGGCGCTTTGCGCGGACTGACCACATGGCTGGCCGAACGCAAGGGCGAAGCGCCGGAAGATGAAGAACTGGGCAAAGGCAGCCTGTTCGCCACGGGCCTCGTGGCCGGTGGCGCGCTGGCGGGCGTGGTGGTGGCCATGTTGCAGGCTACCGACAATACGGCCGCGGCCATGAATTCGATCAGCCTGGAGCACGGCATCAGCGGCGCGCTGGGTCATGGAGGATACCAATTGCTGGGCGTGCTGTTTTTTGCGGCGCTGGCCTGGACGCTGGTGCGTGTGGCCAGAAGGAAATAGATCAAGCATCCCATGGACACCATCGGCATCATCACCCTGCTGCTGATCCTGGCAAACCTGCTGGTTTCCTACCAGGGATTTAAGGATCATCGTTTCCTCGACAAATACGCTTTCGAGGTGGACAGCATTTTGGTACAAAAAGACTATCAAAGGCTGTTCACCTCGGGCTTTTTGCACGTGGGCTGGACGCACCTGCTGCTCAACATGTTATCGTTGTATGCTTTCGCCGACCACTTGCAGGCTTATCTCGGCAGATTCCATTTCTGTATTGTTTACGTGGCCAGTCTGCTGGGCGGCAATTTACTTTCCCTGTACCTCAACCGGAACAACGGCGATTACAGCGCCGTGGGCGCTTCTGGCGCCGTGTGCGGGGTGATCTTTGCATCCATCGCAGTAATACCCGGTATCGGCATCGGATTCCTGGGCTTCGGGTATTCTTTTCCCGGGTGGATCTATGGCGTGTTGTTCGTCCTGTATTCCATTTACGGCATCAAATCGCAACGGGACAATATCGGGCACGAAGCGCACCTCGGGGGCGCCCTCGTAGGTATGGCCGTTGGATTGGCCATGCATCCGCAATCGCTTCCGTTTACCTATAAACCCGTGCTGGCAGTCAGTTTGTTGTCTGCCGGTTTACTCTATCTTGTACTGACCAGACCACACCTGCCGCTGCTGCCTTTTACCGGCGGTTTTTTTTCAAAAAAAGGCAAAAATTATACGTTGGAAGACCGGTACAATGCCAGCAAACAGGAAAGGCAAAAAGAGATAGACCGGATTTTGGAAAAGGTACACAAAAGCGGGGTGGGGAGCCTGACCAAGCAGGAGAAAGAGATGCTGGATGAGGGGGGGTGAGGGTTTAGAGGGTTTAGAAAGTTTAGAGGGTTTAGAGAGGGTTTAGAGGGTTTAGAAAGTTTAGAGGGTTTAGAAAGTTTAGAGGGTTTAGAAAGTTTAGAGGGTTTAGAAA